>VFKK01000055.1 GCA_009885605.1 Cyclobacteriaceae bacterium
CAACAGGTGACTTGGTCAACTGGCTAGAACAAGAAGCCATAAATAAGTCCGGCCCCTCAGGAATCGGAAAAGAAAACTACACTTGGTACCTGCAAAATGTCCATTTGGTACCATTAACCTGGGAAGATGAAGTGATGATTTTGAAAAGGGAACTTGCCCGAGCTTGGACTTCCCTGAAATTGGCGGAGCATCAAAACCGAAATTTGCCTCCTCTGCCGGAAGCAAATACTGCAGAAGAATTCGAAAACCTGACAGAGGAATCGATTCAGGAGTTCATGTCCTTTCTTCAAAACCAAGAGATCCTCACGGTGAAGGAATACTTTGAACCTGCGCTGAGGGTGCATCGTGGCACTTTTATCCCAAAAGAAAAACGAAATTTCTTTACCATCGGGATGCATATTGATCCTTTACCCCTTTACTCTCATTTCTATCATTGGTTTGAGCTGGCCATCATGGACAAGGAACCTCATGCCAGCGCTATTCGAAAAGCCGCTTTACTCTACAATATTTTCGACTCAAGAAATGAAGGCACAGCCACCGCGGTTGAGGAAATGTTTTTGGATGCCGGGCTTTATAATAATTCGCCGAGATCCCGGGAAATAGTATACATCATGATCGCTCAGCGGGCAGCAAGAGGATTAGGATCACTCTATGCTCAAGCAAATGAAATGACAATGGTAGAAGCTGGTGGCATCCATTCAGATTATACCCCGAGAGGCTGGATGAAAACCGAGAAAGGCTTGCTTCTTTTTGAGCAGCATCTGTACATGCGTCAGCCGGGCTATGGCAGCAGCTACATTACCGGGAAATATTTATTAGAAAATGCCTTGGCAGATTTTGCCCGGTTGAAAGAAGTAAAAGGTGAAGAATTTAGACTGAACGAATTCTTTGATCAATTGAATGCTATAGGAGGAATTCCGATTTCCTTGGGGCATTGGGAGATGACGGGAGTGGATCAGCAATTGAAAAAGTAGGATTTGGTCTACTGCATCCATTGAAGACCTTCGAGGCTTTGAAAAACTCAAAGGTCCAAATTTCTAATTTCAGACTTCAGCTTTCTGCCTTCCTCACCAACCCCTCCGTAATCTCATTCATCGCCTTTACTTTGAATTCAAAGTCGCCTTTAAGGGTCTCACGGTATGCATTTAGATTTTGTAAGAGGTCGTCGATTTCATCCGGGAGAACTTCCTCTAAAAGTTGGCGAAGTCGCTTGGCTGTTGTTGGGGATTTTCCATTCGTACTGATTGCGATCTTAAGGTTGCCTTTGGTGACAATCCCGCCTAGGTAAAAATCGCATAATTCCGGCGTGTCGGCAATATTTACTAGCAGAAAACGCTCTTTTGACTCATTCCGGATTTGGCGATTGACAGCTTTGTTGTCGGTTGCTCCTATTACGAGATGTTTTCCCCCAAGATATTTTTCATGGTAACTATCCTCAATCAAAGTCACGGTTTCTGACTTCTCCGCAACTTCCAAAAATTCCGGTCTAAACTCTTTTGAAACGACTGTCACCTGAGCCAACGGGCTCGATTTGAGCAGGAATTCCAGCTTTTCGGTCGCAACAAAACCGCCACCGACCAGCAGGACGTTCAATTCGTGAACTTTGAGAAAGATGGGATAGAGATGGTTCATTTTTTTAGAGGCAAGATATTAGAGGCAAGAATCAAGATTTAAGTTTAAAGTGGTAAGGCTGGAAAGTGGTAAAGTTAGTACTGCTTTCTGACCACTGCGACTGATTACTGCCTACTGAGAATGTTTACTGATCTCTACTACTTCCCTATACACCTCCGCCAACTTCGTATTTTCCCTCACCACCTCACCGATGATGATGATTGCCGGAGCTTCTGCCTGAGCTTCTTTGGCTTTTTGCTCTATATCTGAAATGTAACCTGCTACGATCTTTTCCTCGCGGGTAGTTCCGCTTTGGATGATGGCAATCGGCAAATCATTTTTTCCAAACCTCCGATACACCTCTACGATTTCACCCAGTTTTTTGGTTCCCATCAAGACGACCACCGTTGCGGTTGATTGCGCTGCCAAAGCAAGATCCTTCGAAAGCTCTCCACCCGAAGTGGTGCCTGTCACCACCCAGAAACTCTCAGAAATCCCTCTTTTGGTCACCGGAATACCAGCCGAAGCCGGCACTGCAATCGCGGAAGTAATCCCCGGAATCATTTCGGTCGGAATCCCGAAAGCTTCAACATACTCGATTTCCTCGGCACCTCGACCAAAAACAAACGGATCGCCTCCTTTCAATCGCACTACATGTCCGTGCTTTTTGGCAAGGCTGACGCAAAGCTGATTTGTGTCTTCTTGAGGAATAGAATGCTTCCCTACCCGCTTTCCGACAAATATTTTCAAGGCCGTTTCCGGTGCATGTTTCAGCAAAACAGGATCGATCAAGGCATCATACAACACCACATCCGCTTTGTTCAAGGCAAAAACTGCTTTTAACGTGATGAGCTCCGGATCTCCCGGACCCGCTCCAACAAGCGTCACTTTTGGATTTACATTATTTCTCATGCCTCAACCTCCTCTTCCCGATAGGTTTTGAGCAAACTGTAAACTTCCATTGCTTGCTTGGCATATGAATTTGCAAACTCCTCTGTTGGTTCGTGCTTGTTGATTTGGTAAACTTTATCTGCGAAAGTTCCACCAAGATTGATCTTCCCGCTTGCGACAAAGGTCTCGTCAAACAGAGAAATAATGTTCGCATAGGAATTGGTACTGATGTCCTCGCTCAGCAAAAGAGCTTTTGCAGCATTGATCAAGCCGGCATAATGATGGTAAATACTGTCTGACCATCGACCTTGCTCCAACGCTTCCTGACCTGAATCGAGTTTCTCCAGTGATTCCAAAAGTAAAGTTGCGACCAGGTCAATCATCGCCCCGGCGCATTCTCCTACTCCCACTGCCACTGCATAGGCTTCATTATGACCCCAATCAACTGAATCAGATTCTGTCACAGTTGAGGCATCGCCCAATTCCTTCAGCAATTCATAAAAATAGATCTGTCCTTGCTGATCGTAATAGCTGAGGAAGTCAAGCCCATTTGCATTCTGATCAAAATCATTGAGCAGCACCCGCAAAGCCTGAGGTCCACGGCGACTTGGGACTTTGGTCACTTTGTCCGCAAATCTTCCTGTTCCATCTCCGAGATTTCCTCCGCCAAGCAAAACTTGAAGAGCAGGAATTACCATTTTTCCGGCTTTCATGGACATACCCTGAAAACCGATATGAGCCATATTATGCTGGCCACAGGCATTCATGCAGCCTGAGATTTTGATGACCAACTCTTGATTTTTCAGATATTGTGGGTATTCCTCCAGAATGACTTTTTCAAGTTCTTTGGCAATTCCCGTCGAGCTGGCAATTCCCAGATTACAGGTATCAGTGCCCGGACAAGCGGTGATATCTCCAAGTGAATTGTATCCACGCTCTCCCAAACCAATTTTCTGGAGTTCCTGATAAAAGAAGGGAGCCAAATCTTCTCGTACGTCTCTGATAAGGAAGTTTTGGCGAAGCGTAAATCGGATCTCATCGTTCGCATATTTCTCCACCAAATCTGACAAAGCTCTGGCTTGGTCGATGTAGAAATCTCCCAAAGCAACTTTCACCCCGATGGAAACATAGCCTGCTTGCTTTTGAGGCAAGACATTGGTCAGCTTCCAAAGCTCATAATCAAGTCCCGGGTCTTTTTCCAATTGGAAAGCCGGAGGATTAGGTAAGGTTTTTTCAGCATCGTAGGTCTCGAAATCCAAAGGATAGCTGGTGTAGGGAAGTGCTTTTCTCTCCAATTCCACCAGTTCCATGAACGCCTCCAGACCCAGATCTTTCACCAGAAACTTCATTCTTGCCTTATTTCTTCGTGCTCTTTCTCCGTGTCGGTCAAAGATTCGAAGAACACTTTCAATTAAAGGAACCACTTGATCTGTTGCCAAAAACTCTGAGATCAAATCCGCATGGCGAGGCTGCGAACCTAAACCGCCACCCAGCAAAACCTTGAATCCACGAACTTCTTTTCCATCAATGATTCTCAGTTTTGGGATAAACCCAAAATCATGCAAATAGCTCAATGCTGTATCTTCGTCCGAAGATGAAAATGACATTTTGATTTTTCTCCCCATTTCCTGGCAAACAGGATTTCTCAAAAAATAACGGAACGTCGCATCCGCATAGGGAGTCACGTCAAATGGCTCATTCGGATCAATTCCGGCGGTTTCGGAAGCAGTTACATTTCGAACTGTATTTCCGCAGGCCTCACGCAAAGTCACATCATCGCGCTCCAATTCTGCCCAAAGCTCGGGTGTCCGGTCCAAACTCACATAGTGGATCTGAATATCCTGACGGGTGGTAATATGCAATCTGCCTGTGGAATATTCTTCAGAAACTTTACAAATCCGGCGAAGCTGAGCCGAACTCACGCGTCCAAAAGGAAGCTTGATTCGGATCATTTGAACTCCTTGCTGTCGCTGTCCATAAACTCCGCGAGCCAGACGAAGGCTTCGGAATTTCTCCTCATCAATCTTTCCCTCCCGGAAAAGCGCAATTTTCCGCTCAAGCTCAATAATGTCTCGCTCAACAATCGGATTTTCTAGTTCGGTTCTGAAGCTTTGCATTTGCGTAATAGTTTTTCCCTATAGGGAAAGTTAGGTTTTAGGTAAATTTTTTTTTCTCCAATCCCGGAGTTTTCTGATTGGAGCAGAATCAGCTGTGGACTTATTCAATAAATCCCACACTCACCGTATCAAAACTCCCCTCATCTATCAAAATGAAGGTTCCATTTGATTTGTTCGTGTCGTAGGTATCGAAATGGATAGGCTTACTAAGGCGGAAATGAACCCTTCCGATATCGTTTAGCTTGAGTTGGTCTGCTTCTTCCGTACCGGAAAAGTCAGTATGAATCCTGGATTCGATCTGATCGACTTTCGCCATCACCCGGTTAATGCCATGCTGAAGGATGTATTTCCCCCCAACTTTCAATGCTTTGTTGTTTACCTGGCAGATGGTCGCAGTGATTTGCTTTTCGCTATTCGGCACTTCAGAACTCTTCACCATCATATCGCCTCTGCTCAGATCCACTTCTGTTTCCAGCGTGATCACGATTGAACTTCCCGGAGCGGCGGCTTCGATTTCCTTATCGAAGAAGTGAATGCTTTTGATTTTCGAAGTATTCAAAGAAGGCAACACTGTCACTTCATCTCCAACTTTCAAAATTCCTCCGTACAGTTTACCGGAAAAACCTCTGAAATCGTGGAAAGCTTCAGTCTTTGGTCGGATCACATA
>VFKK01000054.1 GCA_009885605.1 Cyclobacteriaceae bacterium
ATATTCAGGAAAAGTAAAAATGTTTGCCAATAGTTTGCCAAAAAACACAAAAACCCCTTCAGAATCACTTCTAAAGGGGTTTTCTGTACCCAGAGCCGGAGTCGAACCGGCACGAGTGTAACCTCATTGGTGTTTGAGACCAACGCGTCTACCGATTCCGCCATCTGGGCTTGTGGTCGACCCCGATAGCTATCGGGATGTCTCGTTCCCGTTCTTTTCAGAACGGGATGCAAATATGAATAAAGATTTTTTTACCTCCAACCTCAGGATTTGACTTCCTGCAACTTTTTTGAACTGAAGGCCTGCGGTTTTTCTGAGAAAAGGGCTTTGGTAAAACTCCAGACAGTTTTAAAAAGCTCAGAATCACGATATTGATCCAGCGCTTCTTCGCTTTCCCAATGGCTGTAGGTCATGAAAATATTTTTTTGATTTTCATCCTGCCAGAGTTCCAAATGCTGACATCCCGGGAAATCCCGAATAGAAGACTTGTTTACTTCGAAGTTTTCCAGAAAAGCAGGAACCTCCTCAGGCCTGAAAGTCATGCGAACGATTCGGATCAGCATGGCTTTAGCTTTCGAAGTTGATATAGACTATGCTGTCGTATCTCAATCCCAGCAGGTCGCCGCCATGGCCGTGATTGATACCGATTTCCAGTAAGTCGATACTGTTGAAGAAAGCGAAGCAATCGCCCGGCTCCACCTGATCATATCCCAAGTGAAGCTTATCTACCGTTTCTCTGCCAAATTCGATGGTGAACTTGCCGGGATTCAGTTTATCAAAAATCTCTTTTCTGATATTGGTTATCAGGTTTCCGTATCGATCGACCCTCAGGACATGACCGATGATTTGCTCACGGGTGGCTTTGGGATGACGGGACATCAATTTTCTGAAATTGGTCAACGGTCCGCCAAAATCGTGGATAGCCGCCCCGCTTGCTACTTTGGCAGCAATCGGAGCTAAAATGTCTTTCGCAGGAAAGGTTGAATCCTTCACATGTATATCGGCAAACTGAACCATAATGCCGGGATCATAATCGGCAAGCAAACTCAGGATTCCATTATTAGGACCGACGAATATATGCTCCTCCAGTTTCACTCCGATATAGCCGTGCGTATGGCTTCCGGTGGTATTGATAGCGACCAAATGGACGGTCCCTTTCGGGAATTCCCGGAATGTGGAGCGAAGCACAAATGCCGCATGAGCTAGGTCAAATTCACCGATGTTGTGCGAAATATCGATGATATTTAATTGAGGGTTTATGGAAAGCATTTTGGCTTTTACAGCCGATACGTAAAAATCTTTGTCCCCAAAATCTGAGAGGAATGTAACTAATGCCATGGAAGCAAGTCGATTAAAATTTTGTACTTTTGTTTAAGAGGGGGATAAACAAAAATAGAGATTTTATTCTTTCACCTTCAACGAAAATCTAATCAATAAACGAGTTTGGTCGAAAAAGTAATCACCTTAGAAAATGTCCCGTTGGCTGAATTTTTAGGCCCGGCCAATGAGAATATCAGGCAAATAGCCCTTGCCTTTCCTCAAAGTAAAATTATTTCACGAGGCAATGAAGTTCGCATCCAAGGTGGAGCGCCGGAGATCCTTCGTATCAACGATCTGATCAATCTCCTGCTTGAGCATTTTGATAGATTTGGACATCTCACACCTGAAAATGTGAAAGATTACCTTGATCTGGAGGGTATTCCTTTCGAAGAAGCCAATAGAGACCAAGTTCTTGTCTTTGGCAATAAAGGTCTTGTCATCAAACCAAAATCAGCCAATCAGCAAAAGCTTGTTGAAGCTGCAATGAAGAATGATTTGGTTTTTGCTCTGGGTCCTGCCGGAACAGGTAAGACTTACATTGCTGTTGCCTTGGCTGTGCGAGCGTTGAAAAACAGAGAAGTAAAAAGAATCATCATCACAAGACCGGCTGTGGAAGCAGGAGAAAATCTCGGCTTCTTGCCTGGAGACCTTCAGGAGAAACTCGATCCTTATTTGAGACCAA
>VFKK01000291.1 GCA_009885605.1 Cyclobacteriaceae bacterium
GGAAATCCAAAATACGACTCGATGGTATTGAATGAAAAAACGAAAATCAGACCGGCCCGCTCGTAAGCCAGGATCTTCTTATCCGGATCCAGGTGAAGTTGGACCCCCGGGGCTGCCGCTAAAAGCTCATAAACCTTCGCCAATCGGATCATTGCTTTGTCCCAACGATCGAGTTGCTGATAGCGCAGATCCGGAGCATCGACCAGTGACCATTGGCGACGGGCATATTGGTAGCTCCATTCATTTCCTTCGCGAGGGAAATCCACCCATTCCGGATGGCCAAATTCATTTCCGATAAAGTTCAGATACCCTTCGCCTCCCAAAGAAAGGGTGATCAGTCGGATCATTTTATGCAAAGCAATTCCTCTGTCAACAGCGAGATTTTCGGTCAGAACTGACATACTGAAATACATTTCCTTATCCATTAGCCAGAATGCGATGGATTTGTCTCCAACTAATGCTTGATCGTGACTCTCTGCGTAGGCGATGGATTTCTCCTTTTTTGGACGATTGGTCAGTTCGTGCCAAAGCTCAAACAGATCCCATTGTTCGTCCAGCTTATGCTTGAGCGTCTTGATCCAGAAATCGGGAATTCCCATAGCCAAGCGAAAGTCAAACCCTATTCCCCCGTCTTCAATCGCCCGGCAAAGACCGGGCATTCCGCTTACTTCTTCGGCAATCGAGATGGCCTTCGGGTTGAATCCATGAATGACGGTATTTGCCAGTTGCAGGTAAAGAAGCGCATCCTCATCCACTCCGTCATCAAAGTATTTTTCTGCTGAGTCAAAAGAAACCGATCCGTGATGACTATAAATAATGGAGGTGGCACCATCGAATCGGAATCCGTCAAAATGAAATTCCTCCATCCAATACCGGATATTGGAAAGCAAAAACTGCTTCACTTCCCTCTTTCCGTAGTCAAAGAGTTTGGAATCCCAGCCCTCGTGATAGCCTTTTTCACCCGGATGGAAATATTGATCGTCGCTTCCGTCAAACTCGTTCAAGCCTTCATTGACATTTTTGACAGCATGAGAATGGACGATGTCCATGACCACGGCGATTCCCATTTTGTGGGCCGTATTGATGAGGGATTTGAGTTCCTCAGGTGTGCCAAAGCGAGAGGTCGGGCAAAAGAAATTGGAAACGTGATATCCAAAAGAACCATAATAGGGGTGCTCCATCACTGCCATGAGCTGAATGGTATTGTATCCTCCGGCTTTGATTCTCGGCAGCGTCAGTTTCTCAAATTCGACATATGTACCCACGTCTTCTTTCTCCTGGGCCATGCCGACATGGCATTCGTAGATTAGGGGCTGGTGAAGGCTTTCATTCATTGAGAATTTCTGATCTTTCCAGGGGAATTTTTCCTGTTGAAACCAAAGTTGACCTGCGAAATCATGACTTACAGGATCCTGAATCACCCTTCGGATGTAGGCAGGAATCCGATCAATTCCACCTTTAGCAGCGATGACGTGAACTTTGACTTTGCCTTGGTGTAGAAATCGATCTTTGTAGGCTTCATAGGGAAGGAAAATCTCCCAATCGCCCCGAGGATTCCTCCTCATGGGATGGTTGTACCTGTCCCAATCATTGAAATCTCCGAAAAAGAATAGTTGCTGAGCAGCAGGCGCCCATTCTCGGTAGACCCAGCCTTTGCGCAAGGCAGATTCGAAATGAATTCCGTAATACTGATGGATATTGGCAAATTCAAGGATACTTCCGAACTGGTTATCGATATTCTTTATCGCGGATTGATAGCGCTCGAACCTGTTATAGATCGCTGATTCGTAATTCTCCAGCCAGGGTTCATCCTTTAATAGGGATAGTTTTTCTTCTTCGTTCACAAAAAATCATTTTGCCTGAGTTGAATTTAGAGAAAATAAGGGGATTGGAGGGGGAAATTTCTCGGGATGAAATCAAAAAAGTGATTTTCTCGTAA
Organism: Cyclobacteriaceae bacterium; assembly: GCA_009885605.1. Taxonomy (GTDB): domain Bacteria; phylum Bacteroidota; class Bacteroidia; order Cytophagales; family Cyclobacteriaceae; genus Algoriphagus. The sequence continues at coordinate 1,940 of VFKK01000291.1, forward strand.
CTTGATTAAAAAACGGCCATGAGTACAGCGGAAATTAAACAACAGCTTCATAACCTTATCGAAAAAGCAGATTCTGAATTGCTTGAGTTAGCTTATTCTATTTTGAGTAAATCTAAAGGTGTATTAAATCTAAATCAATCTCAAATTGAAGAGCTTGAAAAAAGGTACGCTGCCCATTTGGAGAATCCGAGCAAAGGATCAAGTTGGGAAGAGGTAAGAGAACGGCTCAGCCGCTCCCTTTCCCTTCAATTCAAAATGAATTAACATCTGTCACCGAGCGAAGTAGAGGAGATATAGAGGATTCTAATTTTTCCCCTTGCTTAATTCTTTCAAAACTTTAAAGTCCCGATTTATTAAAGCTTCCTTTTTGGATTTTGACCAATTTTGGATTTGTTTCTCCCTTTCAAAAGCCTCATCAATGCGGTCAAAAGTTTCAAAATAGACTAATCTAACCGGCAGGTGTTTTTTGGTGAAATTTGCACCTTCTCCAAGGTGATGTTGCTCCACCCGTTTTTCCAAATTTGTTGTGCTACCAGTATAATATTGGCCGTTTCCACAAAGAAGGATGTACATAAAAGCTTCCATAATATCAAAATTTAAAGAAACGTATAGTTCTTAGGGTGTTTTGGAGGAAAAAATCAGATCCAAAAAATGATATGTTAGTTTATATCTATTTATTTTTTGATAAATGGGCCTCGACTTCGCTCGGCCACCGAGGTTTATGGTTTGTTTTGGGAGGGAGGGGAAATGGAGCGGCAAAGCCGCTCCATTTCCCCTCCCTCCACACCTTAGAAACACCGGTCACCGAGCGAAGTCGAGGTGATCTAGGCACTCTAAAACCCCTTTTTGAAATTCTTTAAAAAAGTTTATTTGGTTTGGCACTTTATTAATGCTTCTCAAACACCATCTCCGGCTCGCGAACCTCGACATTTCCGTCTTCATTGATTTGATCCAGCGTGACCAGTTTCAATTCGTTGATTAGCATCGGATCGTATTTGGCAGCTACCCGAATATAGTTTTCTGTAAAACCGTGGATCTTTCCATTTTCCACATCTTCTTCGAAGAGGACAGTAAAAGTTTTGCCGAGGTTTTCTTCGTAGAAATTTCTTCTTTTTTTCTCCGACAAGATTCTGAGCATTTTAGACCGCTCATTTCTTTTCTTAATTGGTACAATTCCATCCATTTCTACTGCCCTGGTATTTGCCCGTTCGGAATAAGTGAAAACGTGGAGATAAGAGATATTGAGTTCGTTCAGAAAATTATAGGTCTCGAGGAATAGCTCATCGGTTTCCCCGGGAAAGCCAACAATTACATCCACTCCGATGCATGCCTGGGGCATCAGAGTTTTGATTTTGCCGACACGGTCCACATACAATTCTCTGAGGTATCTTCTGCCCATTTTTCTCAAAATAGTGTTTGAACCGGACTGAAGCGGGATGTGAAAATGAGGTACAAACAGCTTGGACTGGGCTGCAAAGCTGATAATCTCATTGGTTAAAAGATTTGGCTCGATAGACGATATACGGAATCGATTGATTCCCTCCACTTCATCCAGGGCAAATACTAAATCAGCGAATCGCTCATTTCTCTTTCCGTCGACAATTCCGAAGTCACCGATATTTACTCCGGTCAACACGATTTCTTTGACGTCAGTCTTGGCGATTTCCCGTGCAGATTCCAACACGCTTTCGATGGTATTGCTGCGGCTTTTTCCTCTTGCCAACGGGATGGTACAAAATGCGCAACCATAGTTACAGCCATCCTGAACTTTCAGAAAAGTCCTTGTCCGGTCATTAATTGAATAGGCATTGTTAAAAATATTGGCTTCAGTGATCTCAGATGCCAGGACTTTGGTTTCCTGAGCCTTTGCAAAATCATCCAGGAGTTCGATTAATCTGAATTTCTCAGCTGCACCGAGTACGGCATCTACACCTTCTATCTCAGAGATTTCCACGGGTTTCAACTGTGCGTAGCAACCAATGATAGTCACATAGGAGTTGGGTGAAATTTTCTTAGCTTCTCTTACAATCTTTTTACACTTCTTGTCAGCATTCTCAGTTACGGAGCAGGTGTTGATGATGAAAATATCGGGATTATCCTGAAAATCGACTTTCAGGTATCCCTTTTCTTCAAATTGCCTGCTGATTGTTGAAGTTTCAGAGAAATTTAGCTTACAACCCAGTGTATAGAATGCTACTTTTTTCACAATTGCCCACTTTAATTAGATTGTGCAAAGTTAATTAATCCCTTCTTGTTTTCAATTTTCCAATTTTTGAGACTTTTTCACAGTTTTTTCGGGAAATGGCTCTTTGAAAAGCATGTTTTATTGAAAAAAATATAAAAATTTCAAAAAATAGCCTCAAAAAAAGGTCAAAAGCTTTTTCGAACGAGTATTTTTCTATTTTTGTGGGTATAATATTAAACCACAGATTGTAGAAATGGCAACACAAAGACAACTAGCCTTATCGATGGTGCAGGCAAGACAGCGAGTAGCTGTAATACCACCATCTACCAAAATCTCAGACTATTTCGGAACAAATGTTTTTGGAAATGATCAAATGAAGCAGTCCTTGGCTCCTTCGGCCTATAAGAGGGTGATTGAAGCTATTGACAAAGGAAGTAAAATTGATTCCGCGACAGCCGAAGAAGTCGCTTCTGCAGTGAAAATCTGGGCTATTTCTAAAGGTGTAACACATTATACTCACTGGTTCCAGCCCTTGACTGGTACAACAGCAGAGAAACACGATTCCTTCTTTGATGCGCATGCTGGGATGGAGAAATTCAGAGGAACTTCTTTGGTTCAGCAGGAGCCGGATGCATCTTCTTTTCCACATGGAGGTATCCGATCAACTTTCGAAGCAAGAGGTTACACTGCATGGGATCCTTCTTCTCCGATATTTATTTTTGAAAACACACTATGTATTCCTACCATTTTCGTGTCTTACACTGGGGAAGCATTGGATTATAAGACTCCTTTGTTAAAATCAATGGAGGCTATTAATGAGGCGGCTGTTGAGATTTGCCAGTTGTTTGACAGAAATGTGAGAAAAGTTCTGCCTTCTTTAGGTGTTGAGCAGGAATACTTCGTGATTGACAAAGCACTTTTTTCAGCACGTCCTGACTTGGTCATGGCTGGCAGATCCGTATTTGGTCACAACCCCGCTCGTGGTCAGCAATTGGAAGATCACTACTTCGGTACAATCCCGACAAGAGTTAAGGATTTCATGGTTGAATTTGAAATCGAATCTCACAAGTTGGGTATCCCGGTGATGACACGTCACAATGAGGTTGCTCCGGGTCAATTCGAAGTAGCTCCTATTTATGAAGAAATAAACAAGGCAACAGATCACAATCAGCTTTTGATGGATGTGATGGAGAAAGTTGCTGAGAAGCATAATCTTAAAGTATTACTTCACGAGAAACCATTTGCTGGTGTGAACGGAAGCGGAAAGCACAACAACTGGTCTTTGATCACTGATACCGGAGTAAATCTTTTCCAGCCAAGCAATTCGGCCCGCGAAAATCTTCAATTCCTGACTTTCCTTATTGCCACTGTAAAATCAGTATATGATCATGCAGACTTGTTGAGAGCAAGTATTGCATCTGCAGGTAATGACTTTCGCTTGGGTGCAAACGAAGCTCCTCCGGCAATCATGTCAGTATTCCTTGGTGGTACACTTTCAGAGGTTTTGGATGAGCTGGAGAAAAATGGCAATCTAAAAATTGAGAAAGGCGATAACATGTACATGAAGTTGGGTATTTCTAAAATCCCTGAGATAATACTTGATAATACAGATAGAAACCGAACTTCACCTTTTGCCTTCACCGGCAACAAGTTTGAGTTCAGAGCTGTTGGTTCTCAGGCCAACGTAGCAGGACCAATGACTACTTTGAACGTGATTGTAGCTGACACGCTAAAGGTGATGGCTAAGGATATCGAAAAGGAAATGAATGCAGGCAAGGAGAAAAAAATTGCGATCGTTAATGTGTTGAGAAAATATATTAAAGACAGCAAAAAAGTGAGATTTGAAGGGGACGGTTACTCAGAAGAGTGGGCTAATGAGGCTGCTAAAAGAGGACTTTCCAACTTTAAGTCTACTCCTGAGGCGTTGGATGTATATACTAAAAAGTCGACCAAAGATTTGTTTGAGCGTAACAACGTTCTAAACGCTGTCGAGGTGCATGCAAGACATGAGATCATGCTTGAGGATTACATCAAAAAAGTACAGATCGAAAGCCGTGTAATGGGTGATCTATCACTAAACCATATCATCCCTACTGCAATTCTTTATCAGAACAAATTGATCGAAAATGCAAATGGTTTGAAAGGTCTGGGACTGGATCATTCCGCAGCAGTGGAGACGATAAAAGAAGTTTCCAGACATATCGAATCTTTGAAGTCTAATGTGACCGCTATGACAGATGCGAGAAAAGAACTTAACAAAGAGGAAGATGTCACCAAGCGTGCAAAAGGATATCAGTCTGAGGTAAAAGCTGCTTATTTCGATAAGATTCGCTATGCAGTAGATAAACTTGAATTATTGGTTGACGATGAGTCTTGGCCACTTGTGAAATACAGAGAAATGCTATTTATAAGATAGTGGGTTTCAGATTACAAAAAGCCATCCGATGAGGATGGCTTTTTTGTTTTTAGCTTGTCCGGGTAATCGCTATTTTCGATTCGAATAGTTGATAAGCTTAATTCTTAAAAGTCTTACCCAAAACATAATTTTCGTATGTGTTTGATTGGAGTTGATATTGGCGGTTCACATATTTCTGCTGCAAAAGTAGAATTGAAAGACCGTGAAGCCAGAATTTTTGATTTTGTGGAAGCGGATGTTGATGCTTTTGGATCAGTGGATAAGATTCTCAAAACCTGGTCTGAATTGATTTTGAAAGCTGCAGGAAATGCAACAGATTTCCGAATTGGAATAGCGATGCCGGGTCCCTATGACTATTTCAATGGGATTTCCCTGATCAAAGACCAGGGAAAATTGCTTTCTCTTTATGGACTTTCGGTCAGGAACTTACTGGCAGAAAGACTTGAAATCATTCCCGAAAAAATTGTTTTCATAAATGATGCAGAGGCTTTTCTCTCTGGTGAAAGTTACGCAGGAGCGGGTCGGGATTTCCAAAACTCAATCGGAATTACCCTTGGAACAGGTTTGGGATCGGCGATTAAAGTATATGAAGTTGTTAAAGATGCCAAACTCTGGACTGCACCTTTCCGAACCGGAATTGCTGAAGATTACCTCGGGACAGGCTGGTTTATTCGCTTTGCAAAAGAGCAGTTTGGGAAAGAAATAACAGGAGTGAAAGATCTTCTTGGAGCTGGTTTTGATGAGGAAATTGCCAATTCTATTTTCGAAGAATTTGGAATAACACTTGGCGAATTTCTCTTTCCATACATCATCCGACTTCATTCCGAAGGAGTAGTTTTAGGAGGAAAAGTCAGTTTGGCGGCGGATCGATTTTTACCCGTAACCCATAAATACCTTGCCCATCGAGGTTACAATCTTCCCATTAAAGTTTCGCCATTGGGAGAAAAATCGGCTTTAATAGGGTCGGTGTTGACTTTTTTGGATCTGGAAACTGAGAGGTGATTCTTTTTCAATAAAAAACAAGGGACTACTGAACCCTCCCGGCTTTTCTCAATCCTGATCCTTCGCTTTTTGTAAGTGCATCGCCCAGATCAGCCCTTGATGATTTTGCGAACCCATTCAGTTTAGCAAGAATCTCGGGGTTTTCAGCAGAGATATCACGCGTCTCATTCGGGTCTTTAGAAAGGTCGAAAAGTACTGCTTGCTCCAGTTTGGTCATTGAGTATTTCACCGGAATTCCATCGTTTCGCATTTCTGTTCTGGTTGGGATGGTTCGATATTCATGAGGGAAAACCAGTTTCCATTTTCCAAAAATAACCGCCTGAAGTTCATTGCGGTTATAATAAGCGAAATAGGGTTTTGATTCAGTTTCCTTGCCTTGGATTTGCGGCCAGATATTTCCACCATCGATCTTTAGCTTCGGAAGTTCAGAATTGGTGATTCCTGCCAAAGTTGGAAGAATGTCGATCGTCATGGCTGCTTCTGCCTGGACCTTTCCTGCAGGAATTTTCCCCGGCCAGGTGAAGATTGCCGGAACGCGGATTCCTCCTTCCCAGGAAGTTCCTTTTCCTTCTTTCAATCCTCCTGTCAAACCTGCATGTCCACCATACGAAATCCAGGGTCCATTGTCCGAAGTGAAGATGATCAGCGTATTTTCATCCAAACCTAGTTCTTTCAGCTTTTTTCGGATTTCTCCCACAGACCAATCTATCTCCATCATCACGTCGCCGTACAATCCCTGCTTTGATTTTCCTTTGAATTTATCTGAAACATAAAGCGGAACATGGGGCATGCTATGCGCCAAATAGAGGAAAAAGGGAGTTTTCTGGTTTTTTTGGATAAACTCCAGCGCCTTTCCGGTATAGCGGGTGGTGAGTTGACTCTGGTCGTCGATTGTTTCGATTATATTCTCGTTTTCAAAAAGCGGGAGTGGAGGATAATAGTTTTTGGATTCCGGATGATGTGGCCACATGTCATTGGAATAGGGGAGGCCAAAGTAAGAATCGAAGCCTTGCTTTGTCGGTAAGAACTCCGCAAGATGTCCAAGGTGCCATTTTCCAACCATTCCTGTTTGATAGCCATTTCCCTTCAGCATTTCTGCAATAGTTGTTTCCTCTGGGTTCAAACCGTGTTTGGCAGTATGATCCAATGCGCCAAAAATTTCCAGACGATTGGCATACGTTCCAGTCAGCAAAGCGGCTCTGGAAGCTGAACAAACTGCATGAGGCACGTAAAATTGGGTGAAACTTGTACCGTCTTTTGCTAATTGATCCAGATTCGGAGTTTCCCAATCTTTGGCTCCATAGCTTCCCAAATCACCATATCCCATGTCATCTGCAAAAATCAGGATGATGTTTGGGCGAGAATCAGAAGCTTTTTTGGTTGAGGTGACAGGAATGTGAAATGTGGCCCAAATAAATGGAAGCAGGTAGAGAAATTGGTTCATTGGAATTTCAAGTTTGATTTTACAGCTGTTGACGCAGTTTTTGGGAAGGATCAAATTAAAAAAAACCTGAAAGAATCAGGCTTTTGGGTCATTTTGAAATTTTTTATTTCTGCCAGGATTCCTAACCCAGTCTGTTAATTACATCTTTAAACAACTTCTCGGTTACTACAGCCACTCCACCCATCAGTCCGACATCCTCACCAAGTTGGTAAAGAGCAAGTTGAGACCTTTCCCGAGATTTGGCCATAGAGTAAATGTTCAAGGCCTGCTGAATGGGGGTGATCAGGTATTGATTTGCTTCTGCCACAGATCCCCCGATGATGATCAGTTCTGGATTTAATAACTGAATTAATATTGAAATACCGCGACCCAAATCAAGTCCGGCTTCAGAAAGAATCGTGATTGCGCGCTGGTCACCTGCCAATGCAGCTTCCACCACCAAGCCAGGCTCAAGTTCCCCTTGATGATCTCGCACCATTCTTGCCAGGATGCTTTCTTGGTCCAGTTTGATTGCATCACCTGCCATTCTCACGATGGCTGTTCCGGAAGCCACAGCTTCTAGGCACCCTTTTTTACCACAAGTACAAGTGATTTCCCTCGATTCAAAAATAGGAGAGTGGGCAAATTCGCCCGCAAATCCGGAAGCGCCTTGATAGATTTTGCCATCTATAATGATTCCAAGACCGATTCCCCATCCAATGAAAATTCCCAGTACGTTTTTATAAGAATGCTCCGAACCAAATTTATATTCAGCAAGAGTCATTGCTCTCGCATCATTTTCAAGGAAAATTTTCTTCTCGAATCTGGATTCCAGATTTTCAAGCAAGGTTTTCTTTCCAAACTTGAGGTAGGTATAATTAACCCCGCCGACAGAATCGATCAAACCTGGCATGGAGATTCCGATTGCGATTACTTTTTCCGAAGGAATTCCTGTTTTAACCAGGTAACCTTCGATGTATTCGCACAATGTATCAAAAGTCTCCTTCTCATTATTAAGTGTGATTTTATGACTCTCTTTTGGGAAAGCAACCGTGTGAGAACAGGAATAGAGTGCCATATTAACATTGAATCGGGATAAATCCACCGAAAGAACATAAAAAGCATTTTCCGCTAAGCGGTACAAATCCGGCTTTCTGCCTCCCTGCGATTCTGCCCGACCATGTTTGATCACTTCACCAGAATTCATCAAGTCTCCCAAAAGAGAGTTGACAGTTGGTAATGAAATTCCCACTTCCGTGCAGATTTCGCTGGCAGTATTTGCTCCTTTGAGATAAAGGTTCTTGATTATTTTGATTTTGTTGAGGTAGCTTTTTATTTCAACTACGCCCTCCATTTTTTCAATGACTGTTTGAGGATTTATCAGGTGCATATTCCAAATTTATCCATAATTAAAGGAATTTTTAAGTTTCAAAAAATACTTTTCTAAAAAAATTGGAAAACGAGAAGAAGATTTCTGTCGCAAAGTGAATTTATTTCTTGAATGCCTCGATTTCAAAAAAAGATTTGAAAAGTTAGTTTTTCAATTAAGCTGTTTATTTAAGTTGATTTTATTTAGTTTTAAAAAATAATTTTTCAAAAAACATGGATAGAATTGAGCTCACTCAAAACATAAGTAAAGAAGAAGTTTTTCAAAAAGTAGCTGAGTTTATTGAAAATCACGGACTGAAAATTGTTCAAAAAGACCTTAAAAGACCTTGGGGAGGCTTTTTTGTTTTAGAGGAATCACAAATTCTCGAGTTTAAGAACTTATTTTTCTGGGATGTAGAGTTTTCTGAAGATCAATTAAATCAGAAGTTTAGTCCTAAGTTTTTACTTGTGGCTCCTGGTCATAGGTTGTCCTGGCAATATCACCGTAGGAGAGCAGAACTTTGGCAATTGATTGCCGGGATTTCCGGCGTGATGCGAAGTGTTACCGACGAGCAGGGTGAAGTATTGGAGATGGAAGTTGGTAAAACCGTTTCCCTTGAGAAAGGAGAAAGACATCGTCTTGTAGGTCTTGATAATTGGGGAATAGTAGCAGAAATCTGGATGCATTCCGATCCTGATCATCCATCAGATGAATCCGATATAGTACGGCTTCAGGATGATTACTCCCGAAAATAAAATTAGCCCAGATTTGATCCGGGCTAAATTAATACTTTTTAAACCTGAGTTATTTTTTTTGAAAATTGATTACTGCTTAAGCTGGTCTATTTTTTTGGCAATCTCTTCCGCCTCAGCCAGGAGTTTATCAGACGCTGTTCTGTTGCTATGTGATAGTTTATGTGCATCAGAGAGCATCTTTGAATATGTCTCCTGCAATTTTTCTATTTCTGTTTTCTTCTTAAATATTCCAAACATGACGATTTATTTTAATCAAAACTGATCAGTGGTGAGAAGGTTTTGATTTAGTTGAATCTGATCACGTTTTGTATCGGATCCTCTATAATCTCATCGTTTTTATAATTGATCAGATCTTCCAGTCTTCCTGCAGGATTATAATACCTCCAAGGACCTTCTTTTCGCCCATCTTTCATGGATCCTTCTGAGGCTTTTTTACCGGTTTCATGATAGAAAATCCATAAACCCTCAGCCTTCCCTGCCTTATAACTTCCCTCTGATTCTTTTTTTCCTGAGACGTAGTAAGTAATTCTGGTGCCGTTCCCATCTTTCAAAGTGCCTTTTTCAAGTGTTTTGCCTCCTTCGAAGGCGTAGTAGTCTCCAACGTTTAATATTCTACCATTTTCCCATTTCTCCTCCTGAGTCAATTGCTTGTTGTCATAAAATAATCCCCAAGTCCCTTCTTCGAACCCAAGTTCATAACTGCCTACTGACTTCAGCTGTCCACCGTCGTAATAATAAAACCATTGACCTTCTTCCATCCCAAGGTTATATTCTCCTTCAGCCACAAGGATTCCAACCTTGTTGAAATATTTCCAGAGTCCTGTTTTCAGATCGTTTCTGTATTCACCTATTGAATAGATTTTACCGTCTGGAAAATAGCTCTTCCAGAGTTCTGTTTTCATTCCTGATTGGTATTGACCTGAGACAGATAGCTCTCCCGAACTGTGGTATTCCACATATTCACCGACAGGCACTCCCAATTCGTAAGTTTTTCTTTTCGAAATGGCTTTATTAGGGAAATATTCCTCCCACGTACCGATCGCAATTCCGTTTTCATATTTTTCTGTTCTTGCTATCCGTCTGTTATCATAGAAGTATTTCCAGATCCCAACTCGGTTGCCCGATTGATCATAATATTCCTCGGCCTCTGTTGTTTTGGTCCCGGGAAAGTATCTTTTCCACTCCCCGACCTTTTGGCCATTGATGTACTTGCCTTCTTCCACAACCAGATTTGGATAGGAATATCTTTTGAAATCACCCTCCAGTTTTCCGTTTTTATA
>VFKK01000190.1 GCA_009885605.1 Cyclobacteriaceae bacterium
CACCCTGGAATTTGGTAACAATGTTTTGAAATAACTGAGATGCTTGTCTTTGAATGGAAAAGGCTCCGAACTTAAAAGTAAATAGTCCGGATCCAATGCCTGAAGATCCTCAATATTAAGCTCTGGATATCGGCTAGTACTGATCAGATTTTTGAAACCAGCAATTGAAAGCATCTCATTGATAAATGTATTCTGACCTGCCACCATGATCGGATCATTCCAAATCAGATAAACTGCAGTTCCTTTGAAAGGCATTGCCATATTCAAATCCATTTTCAGCTGATTTACTATTTCCTCAGCTTTAAAAAGGGTGTCTGTAATTTTCCCCAACTCCAAAATCATTTCCAGGGAATCCTCCACCGTCAGAATATCACTCATCCAAACCGGGTACTTAGAAGCTAAAATCTCAATCCCCTCCTTATCGTTTTCTTCTTTGTTACCAATGATCAAATCAGGTTGTAAGGAATCAATCACCTCGAATCTATAATTTTTCGTCCCTCCGACAATTGTCTTCTTCTCGCGAAGATCTCGCGGATGAACACAGAACTTGGTCACGCCTACTATCCGATCTTCCAAACCCAAGTCAACCAACAATTCTGTCTGGGAAGGAACCAGAGAAATGATCCGTTTTGGAGGATGGGGAAGGTAAATGGTGCGATTGAGTTGGTCGGAGAAGTTCATGAAAAAGGAAAATGGTTATTAAGTTACAGGGAGAACTCAGACGTCACTGAATGCTCCCCTCCGATAACTCAATAATCAATGCACTATTAGCTTATATACTTAAAGTTATAAGAAGGCTCGAAATCCATCAAAAACTCAGTCATCAATTGGATCACTTGCTCAATGTCTTCCTTACTCGCTGTTTCGACGGTCGTATGCATGTATTTCAAAGGCAATGAAATCAAAGCCGAGGGAACGCCTTCGTTTGAATAGGCAAATGCGTCGGTATCCGTTCCGGTAGTTCGCGATGCAGCAGACCGCTGAAAAGGAATTTCCTTTTTCCGGGCAGTCGTAATGATCAGGTCCAGCAACTTTTTATGTACGGAAGCCCCGTAAGTCAAAACCGGTCCTTTACCTGCCACTTGCTCCCCACTTGTTACTTTATTATACATTGGAGCCGTGGTGTCATGACATACGTCGGTGATGATAGCCACATTAGGTTTGATTCTGGCTGCAATCATTTCTGCTCCCCGAAGTCCGATCTCTTCTTGAACTGCATTAACTATATAAAGTCCAAATGGCAATGACTTGCCAGATTCCCTTATTCGCTTCGCAACCTGAGCGATCATATAACCTCCGATTCGATTGTCAAGCGCCCGACCGGAATAGAATTTTCCGTTTAACTCAATCAATTCATCTTTGAAGGTGATGACACAACCTACATGCACCCCCATTTCCTCCACTTCTGCTTTGGAACGGGCTCCCACATCGATGAAAATATTATCCAGGGTTGGCGCATCTTCTTTGCCTTCTTTTCTGACGTGGATTGCCGGCCAACCGAACACTCCCTGAATAATTCCTTTGTCGGTATGAATATTCACTCGCATGGATGGAGCTATCATATGATCCGAACCGCCATTTCGACGCACATAAATGTATCCGTCAGAATTGATGAAGTTCACAAACCAGCTGATCTCGTCGGCATGTGCCTCAATCACGACTTTATACGGAGCATCCGGATTGATCACTCCTACGGCAGTGCCGTAGTTATCGGTGAAATAGGTATCTACAAATGGACGTATGTAATCCAGCCAAATCTGCTGGCCCGAAGCCTCAAAACCTGTCGGCGAGGCATTGTTAAGATATTTGTAAAGAAAAGTGGTAGCGTTTGTGTCTTGTTGGCTCATTCTTAGTTCTGTTGATTATTACTTTTTACCTGAATTTCAGTCTTCAGTTATTTTGTTATTGGGTTATTAACATCGATTACAAATCATTCATTTTTTGCTTTTTTTTAAATAACTGATGAATCCATTTAAAATCTTTAAGTAACCTCATATTTTGATCTCACATCAGTCAATTCTTCTTCCGAAATGTAAGATTCATCGAATTCAACAATTAAATGATCTGGAGTTTCTGTAAGTGACCCTCTGGAAATTCTGCAGAATTGTATGTTTTCTTGGAAATGAAATCTGCCAAACCTTTAGCTATATTATTTGTAACAGATCTTGAAGATCTTTTTGTTTGAATTGTCAAAGCAAATTTCTCTTCCGTAGGAAATTTCGCACAGAGTTTACTTACAGCAATTCGAAATTCTCTTGCCTTCTTCCAAGCTTGCAATTCTTCAAAAGTGTTCATTTTTGGTTCAGGTCGAATAACTCATAACTCAAAAACCAATAGCCTACAAAGGTATATTCCCATGCTTTTTCCTTGGCAGCTTATCCACCTTGTTTTCGAGCATTTTGAAGGCTTTGATTAGTTTTTGACGGGTTTCGGAGGGGAAGATTACTTCGTCAATAAATCCCCGATGCGCGGCACGATATGGGTTGGCAAACTTAGAAGTGTATTCATCGACTTTCTCCTGAAGTTTGGCTTCGGGATCAGTTGCTTCCGAAATTTCTTTCTTGAAAATAATCTCTGAAGCACCTTTGGCACCCATTACGGCAATTTCAGCTGTTGGCCAGGCAAAGTTCAAATCTGCTCCTATATGCTTCGAGTTCATCACATCATAAGCTCCGCCATACGCCTTTCTCGTGATCACAGTAATCCTTGGAACTGTCGCTTCGGAGAATGCATAAAGCAATTTCGCGCCGTTAGTGATAATCCCGTTCCATTCCTGATCGGTTCCCGGAAGAAACCCCGGCACATCGACTAACACCAAGAGCGGGACATTGAAGCTGTCGCAAAAACGCACAAACCGCGCTGCCTTGACGGAAGCATGAATATCCAAAACCCCGGCCATTGACTGCGGCTGATTTCCTACGATCCCAATGCTGCGGCCCGCGATTCTCGCAAAACCTACCACGATATTATCCGCGTAGTTTTCGTGGACTTCCAGAAAAGAATCCTCATCCACGATTCCTCGGACAGCATCTCTGATATCATAAGGATGATTAGGATTTTCAGGAATCAGCGTATCCAAAACCGGACGACTTTCATCACCCTGAATTTCATACGGATATACCGGTGCGATGTCCTCGCAGTTTTGAGGCATGTAGCTCAATAGTTTTTTAATATGTAGGATGCACTCAAGCTCATTTGCGCAAGCAAAATGCGTCACACCGCTTTTGGTACTGTGAGCAGAGGCTCCCCCTAATTCTTCAGCCGTCACATTTTCCTGAGTCACCGTTTTCACCACATTCGGTCCAGTCACAAACATATAAGAGGTGTCCTCTACCATCAGAATAAAATCCGTGATCGCGGGAGAATAAACCGCTCCGCCTGCACATGGACCCATTACTGCGGAGATCTGAGGCACTACACCTGAAGCCCGGGTGTTTCTGTAAAAAATATCTGCATAGCCACCGAGGGAATTCACTCCCTCCTGAATTCGCGCTCCGCCGGAATCGTTCAATCCAATCACAGGGGCACCATTTTTCATGGCCATGTCCATGATTTTGCAGATTTTCTCCGCATGAGTTTCAGAAAGTGACCCTCCAAAAACCGTGAAATCCTGGGAAAAAACATACACCAATCTTCCATTCACTTCACCGTAACCTGTAATCACACCATCTCCGAGGTAATGCTCTTTGTCAAGCCCGAAATCTTTGGAGCGATGCATTACAAACTTATCGATCTCTTGAAAACTCCCTTCGTCCATCAATAAATCCACACGCTCACGGGCAGTCAGCTTACCTTTTTTATGCTGAGCAGCGATCCTGGGGATGCCTCCGCCGTGAAGTGCTTCTGCATTTTTAGCTTTTAAAAGTTCTATTTTCTCCTTGTTTCCGGGAAGTGTATAGGTTGGTTTGTCTTGCTGACTCATATCGGCTGTTTTTTGAATTAGTCAAATATAGCAGGCTTTCGACGGGTAGAAAAAATATCCTTAAGCGGGAATTAGTTTGACTTCTTGGAAGAAATTAAAGTCGAGATTTACAGGTATTTAAAGTTTTTCTCCCCATTTCATTTTCAATAAACTTTCTATATTCGCGCATTCAAAATTTTTAGCAGTAATATGAGTATCAGAAAGGCCGCTGTGATTGACATGGGAACCAATACATTTCATTTGTTATTGGTTGAATTGAATGGAGTATGTTTTAAAACTATCTATAAGGAGAAGATTCCTGTCAAACTTGGACAAGGAGGAATCAACCAAAACTTACTGGCGGCCGATGCTCAGAAAAGAGCTTTTCATACGCTAAAACATTTCAAGAATCTGATTGACGGAGAAAAGATCGATCAGATTTTTGCTTTTGCGACCAGCGCAGTCCGCAATGCGGAGAATGGAAGTGCATTCGTGCAGGAAGTGAAAGACACTCTCGGGATCGAAATTAATGTGATTTCAGGCATAGAGGAAGCTCAGCTCATTTACGAAGGAATAAAACTCTCCGGGTCTCTAAACGGTCACATCAATTTGATGATGGATATCGGAGGTGGTTCTGTGGAATTTATTATTGGCACTTACGAGGAGGTTTTCTGGAAGGAAAGCTTCGAAATCGGCGGTCAGCGTTTGCTCGATTTGTTCCATTATCATGACCCGATTTTGCCAGAGGAAGTAGCAAAGCTCGAAGAATATCTGGAAGGAAAGCTTACTTCTCTGATTGAGGCAATTGAAAAATACAAGCCATCCGGGCTGATCGGTGCATCAGGCACTTTTGACACGCTCACTGATATTTATTACGAGTCCATGCTCCAGTGTAAGCTCACGGGACAGCACGTTTTCGAACTTCCGAGAGAGGATTTTGAGAAGATCCATGAGATGCTTGTGACCAAAAACCGCGAGGAACGTCTTGTAATCCCGGGTATGATCGCCATGCGGGTGGATATGATCGTGGTGGCCAGTTCTCTGATTGAGTTTATTCTGCGCTACGTACCGGTGGATTGCATCTGCTGCTCTCACTACGCATTAAAAGAAGGCGCAATTTCTACTCTTCTTGAAAAGAAAGAAATCGCATAACCCTTACCTGCTTTTTCCAGTTTTCACATCTCTTTGATTTCCTATCTTTGAGCGACTTTCAGCATCGATAATATTCGGCTGTAATGAATCAACCCTATCCCTCTTTGTCATGACGTATTCGTACGAGCAACTCTATCAATTTACTTTCGACATGCTGACCAAAATCGGTTGCCCGGAAGATCAGGCCAAAACCGGAACAGAGGTTTTGCTTTCCGCAGATCTGAGAGGAGTGGATAGTCATGGTGTGGCGCGGCTATCGGGCTATGTGAGATTATGGGAAAAAGGCAGAATCAACACCACTCCCAATATTCGGGTTGTCCATGAGACGCCAAGTACCGCTGTGGTCGATGGAGACGGAGGTTTGGGATTGGTGGTGGCTCCTTTTGCGATGAAAGTGGCGATCGAAAAAGCAAAAATCGCGGGCACGGGTTGGGTGGCGGTGAAGCATTCCAACCATTATGGGATTGCAGGCTACCATGCTATGATGGCGCTGGAGCATGACATGATCGGAATTTCACTTACGAATGCAAGTCCGCTTGTAGCTCCTACTTTTTCGAAGGAAAGACTGCTCGGTACCAATCCGATTTCGGTGGCGATTCCTGCGAAAAATCAACCTCCTTTCGTAGCGGATATGGCGACAACCACGGCTGCCAATGGTAAACTTGAAATCCTCCAAAGAAAGGGAATGGATACGCCAACGGGTTGGGTGCAGGACAAAGACGGTAAAGAAACGACTTCGGCAAACGGCGTAAAAGACGGAGGCGCCTTGCTTCCGCTTGGCGGAGATCGCGAGCATGGTTCGCACAAGGGCTATGCACTTGGAGCAATAGTAGATATTTTTTCTGCAGTGCTTTCCGGAGCGAATTACGGTCCATGGGTTCCTCCTTTTGTTGCATTTCTGGAACCTGATCCCAATCCTGTCGGAGATGGAATCGGTCACTTTTTCGGTGCGATGCGTGTAGATGCGTTCCGTCCTGCCGATGAATTCAAATCACATATGGACAACTGGATCACCAGATTCCGATCTGCAACCCCAACGCCTGGAAATGAAAAAGTTCTGATCCCAGGCGATCCGGAGCGGGAGCTTGAAGCTATTCGCCGAACAGAAGGAATTCCACTTCTCGAAATTGTAGTGAAAGATCTGACTTCACTTGGAGAGAGATTTGGGGTGAAGTTTTAAAATCCGGAAGACTGGAAACCTGAGTCGGAAATAGCGCAACTTGATTTTCCTGTATTGACAAAAACTCAATTTGTCAATCACATTATTCCCTACTTCAGTCAGCGCGAGATCGTGGACACTAATTTCCACCCATCCTTTTCCATTTGGCAAACTCCATCCTTTTTGTAAATTGTTTTCCCATCACTCTTCAACCCCTACACCTATGACCCAATTTAATCGACGCGATTTTTTGAAAGGCTCAACAGCCATGATGACACTGGCCAGTTTTGGCCTGTATGGAATGGACTTCAGAGACCGGGAAGGCCCGCTGAAAGTTGCCCTCATCGGAACCGGTTGGTACGGCAAATCCGACCTTTTCCGCCTGATTCAGGTAGCTGAAGTGGAAGTAGTCGCTCTTTGCGATGTGGATAAAAATCTCCTAACTGCAGCCGGTGCATTGGTAGCCACCCGTCAGAAATCAAAGAAAACCCCAGAGCTTTTCGAAGACTACCGGGAGCTCCTCAAAAAACATAAATGCGACCTGGTTTTGATCGGAACTCCTGATCACTGGCATGCCTTGCAGGCAATTGAAGCGCTGAAATCCGGTGCACATGTTTATTTGCAAAAGCCTATTTCTGTTGATGTAATAGAAGGAGAAGCTGTGATAGCTGCTGCCCGCAAATACAATAAGAAAGTTCAGGTGGGAACTCAGCGTAAAAGTACTCCCCACTTGATCGATGCTAAAAAGCAGATCGTTGACACGGGATTGCTTGGTAAAATCAGTCACGCTGAGGTTTGCTGCTATTTCCACATGCGTGCAAATGGTAATCCGCCAGTTGAGCCTGTTCCGGATTTCCTGAATTATGAGCTTTGGACAGGACCTGCTCCGTTAAGACCTTACGATGGTCTTCCCCACATCCGTTGGTGGAGAACTTTCAAAGAATATGGTAATGGAATCACCGGGGATATGTGCGTGCACATGCTCGACACGGTAAGGTGGATGCTGGATCTTGGCTGGCCAAAGCAAGTCTCTTCCACAGGTGGAATCTACGTGCAGAAGGAAGGAAAATCTAATATCTCAGACACCCAAAGTGCCATATTTGAATTTGACGAACTCAATGTAGTTTGGCAGCATCGGACTTGGGGCAATCCGGCAGATTCCGACTATCCTTGGTCCTTCAAACTCTTTGGAGACAAGGGAATGCTGGCCGGAAGTACCATGCAGGCTGATTTTACTCCATATGGTGAGGGCGAAAAACCAGTGCATTTTGATTGCTTCTTCGAGCGTGAAAAATATCCGGAAGATCTGACTGAAGAGCGAATCGAGCTCAATGCAGCTCCTGCCACCCGTATTCACATGCAAGATTGGTTAAACTCTATTGACAAAGACACACTGCCAATCGCTGATATTGAGGAAGGCCATATCTCGACAGCATCTTGTATTTTGGCAAATATGTCGATGGAACTGGGAGGCCGAGCGCTTCGCTACGATCCAAAATCGATGACTGTCATTGGTGATCCTGAAGCCACAGCCAAACTCAGAAGACCTTATCGGGCGCCGTATGTTCATCCCGAGCCGAGTAAAGTCTGAAATATGAAGTCTGAAGTTTGAAAAATGGATCCCGGGCTGAAATGTTCGGGATTTTTTTGTGTCTTGGATTTACTTGTAATTC
>VFKK01000185.1 GCA_009885605.1 Cyclobacteriaceae bacterium
ATTCCAAACAGGAATGCTGCAATTGGAAGTTTACTCCGTTTGTATCCTAGCACATCATCAATTCCGTGTACCGGATAAGGTGAATAAACCTCGTGGATTTTCACACCACTTGATCTGACCTCTTTAATGGCATGGAGCAATACATCCTCATCGTCGTACACTCCCAAAATAAAATTGGTATCTCTTTCCATGATTACTTGATGACTTTTTCAGATGAAGACTTCAATACAGCTTTTACTTCAGCCATGTTGATTACCGGGAAGAATTTGGCAAACAAAAAGAACAGCGTGAAGAACAAGCCAAATGAGAACATGTAAACTCCAACGTCTGTAATTGTTGGGTAGAACATAGCCCAGGAAGATGGCAGATAATCTCTGTGAAGAGAGGTAACGATAATCACAAATCTCTCAAACCACATACCGATATTCACAACAATTGATAAAGCAAAAGTTGCTGCGACCGATGTTCTGATCTTCTTGAACCAGAATAGTTGAGGAGAGATTACGTTACAAGTCATCATTGACCAGTAAGCCCACCAGTAAGGTCCGGTTGCTCTATTGTAGAAAGCGTAGAATTCAGGCTCTACACCTGAATACCAGGCTATGAAGAATTCTGTGATGTATGCAACACCTACAATTGAACCAGTAATGATGATTACAATATTCATCAACTCAATATGTCCGATTGTAATATAGTCCTCCAGTTTGAACGCTTTCCTGGTGACGATCATCAAGGTCAATACCATCGCGAATCCGGAGAAAATCGCACCGGCAACGAAGTATGGAGGGAAGATAGTCGTGTGCCAGCCCGGAATAACCGACGTAGCAAAGTCAAAGGATACAATAGTGTGAACTGAAAGTACAAGTGGCGTGGCCAAACCTGCAAGAATCAAAGAAACCGATTCATATCTGCTCCAGGTTTTAGCAGCTCCATCCCAACCGAATGAAAGAGCACCATAAATGATTTTTCTCAAGCCAGTAGCTCTGTCACGTATCGTTGCAAAGTCAGGGATCAATCCTATATACCAGAATACAAGCGAAACTGAGAAGTAAGTAGAGATCGCAAAAACGTCCCAAAGAAGCGGAGAGTTAAAGTTTACCCAAAGGGAACCATAAGTATTTGGAAGCGGAAGTGCCCAGATTGCACCGACCCAAGGGCGGCCCATGTGAATCACCGGGAATAAGGCCGCGCAAATAACCGCGAAAATTGTCATTGCTTCAGCAGCTCTGTTAATGGATGTTCTCCATTTCTGTCTGAACAATAAAAGTACCGCTGAAATCAGTGTACCGGCGTGACCAATGCCGACCCACCAAACGAAGTTGGTAATGTCCCAAGCCCAGCCTACGGTTTTGTTAAGACCCCACATTCCGATTCCTTCCCAAAGGGTAGCAATCAAAGCTAAAGATCCTAAAGCCAAAACACCGACTGCGGTCAAGAAGGCTAAAAACCAGGTAAGCGTTGGCTTGCCCTCTACCTGACGTGACACATCATGCGTGACATCATGGTAGGTTTTACCTCCGGTAACTAACGGCTGTCGTATGGGTGAAGTAACCTGCATAGTTGATAAAATTATAATTACGCTTCGTTTTTGTCTTTATTTCTGATTTTGGTGAAGTACCAAACGTTTGGACTAACGTTGATCTCTTCCAGCACGTGATATGCTCTCTCCTCACCTACTTCCTTCAATGCTGAAGTATTCTCTTCAATTTTAAGAAGTTTGGAAACTTTACTATTTGGATCGTTCATGTCTCCGAATACCAAAGCATCCGTTGGACAAGCTACCGCACAAGCTACATTGATCTCTCCATCCTGAACTTTTCGCTTCTCACGTTTTGCAGTAAGTTTACCAGCTTGAATTCTCTGAACACACATTGAGCATTTTTCCATTACTCCTCGTGCACGAACTGTTACATCCGGATTCAAAACCATTTTACCCAAATCATCATTCTGAGCAAAGTTTGCTGCGGCGAAATCTTTGTTATCGTGGTATTTGAACCAGTTGAATCGGCGCACTTTATACGGACAGTTATTTGCACAATATCTGGTACCGATACACCTGTTGTAAGTCATTTGGTTTAGACCCTCTGACGAGTGAGTCGTTGCAGCAACAGGGCACACAGTTTCGCACGGCGCATTGTTACACTGCTGACACATCATCGGCTGGAAAATCACTTCAGGATTATCAGCAGCAACTTCAATAGCTTTCAAATCGTCGGCCGGAGCATCAGAAGAATAATAACGATCAATTCTGATCCATGCCATTTCTCTTCGATTCAATACTTCCTGCTTACCAACTACTGACACGTTGTTTTCAACCTGACAAGCAACTGTACAAGCTCCGCAACCAATACATGAATTCATGTCAATTGCAAGACCCCAATGATGCTGGCTGTATTGGTGACCTTTCCAAAGTGAAATTTTGGAAGGCTTAATGAATTCACCGTCTTTGTAAATCTTAGGATTATATCTTCCTGCGGAATTATCTACTTTATAATCAGCTAAAGTGGCTTCCTGAATCACATTCTCACGTCCCATGAAAGTTTGGTGAGTTTGAGTACGTGCAATCTTGTATGATTCACCTGTTACAGCTACATCTACGCCAGCAGTGATATCGAAATTGACAAAACCTTTAGTAGTATCGAGTAAGTCGTAAGCGTTAATGCCTACTCCGTCTGCAACTCGCCCGGCTTTAGTACGGCCGTAACCTAAAGCTAATCCGAAAGTACCTTCGGCCTGACCCGGCTGAACCAAAATCGGAACAACCAAAGTCTTACCATTTACCGTAACCGAAGCCTTAGAAGTGTTTTCCTCAATCATGGTTACCCCATTTTCGATTGCCCACTTCTGCGAAACTGTCAAATAATTATCCCAGGTAGCCTTGGTAATTGGATCAGGCATTTCCTGAAGCCAAGGGTTATTTGCAAATGTTCCGTTACCAATACCTACTTTGGAGTAAACTACCAATTCAGCACCTGCATTATCTGCTTTATATGCTTTTGCTACTTCGGCTGCTGCCAAAGAAACATCACCAACAGGAACCAATGTTGAAGAAGCAGTTTCTACGGCAACTACCCCATTGAATAATGACCTATCCCAAAATTCCTGGAAAGAAGCCAAACCACCTATGCTGGCAAATAAGGTTGAATTCCAGTTAGCCTGAAGGAAATCATAATAATTTGAAGTCGAACCTGACCAAATCAAGAATGATTCTTGTGCCTGACGGGTGTTAAAAAGTGGGGAAATTGTTGGCTGAGCTAATGAGAAATGACCATTCTTAGGCTGGAAATCATTCCAAGATTCCAGGAAGTTATGATCAGGAGCTACCAATTGAACAAGTGAAGCCGTTTCGTCTAATGTTCCATTAGTAGAAATGCTAACTTTTGCTTTTGCAATACCTTCTGCTATTTCAGCACCTCTTGGGAAATCATAAACCGGATTACAGTTGTAGAAAATAACTCCTCCAACTTGGCCACCTTTCAATTCAGTCACAAATTGATTCATTCTCGCATCATTTCCTTTTCTGAAATGAACCGGAGAACCGAAATCTACAGTAGCTCCATTATTTCCAAGAAGTTCGTTGATAGCGTTTACTACCGCCTGAACGTTTGGATCATTTGAACCTGAAACTACCAAAGATGCTCCTTTTGAAGCCCAAAGATCAGTTGCAGCCTTTTCAAGATTTGTAATTTCTACTGCAGGAGCTGAAAAAGTTGTAGCGCTGGCTTTCTTAGCTACGGCATTATACAAGGCCAATACGGCTAATCCGCTTTGAGAAGCTTTAATTGGAGTTCTGTAATCAGCATTTGCACCTGTCATTGACAAGTTGGATTCAAACTGATAATGTCTTGACATCTCAGGTTTCTCTTTACTGATTTTTCTCGTTTTCGCATATTGACCAGCAAATTCAATAGGAGAAATCCAAGTACCCAGGAAGTCTGCTCCGAATGAAACAATCGTCTTTGCTTTGTCAAAATGGTAAGAAGGTATTACAGCCTGACCATAAAAAGTTTCAGCTGCTTTTGAAATTCCGTAATTGGAAAGAGGATCATATGTGATCACCTCCGCTCCACCAAAAGCTGCAGATAAAGCCTGAAGAGCTTTTTCTGTAGAAGGGGAAAGAATCGTATTCGATACTATTTTAACCGTACCTGCAGATGCAAGCTTGGATTTAACTTCTGCATCAAGAGTAGCCCAATCTGATTTTTTACCACCAACATAAGGACCAGCAAGTCTCTGCTTGTCATAAAGTGAAAGAACTGAAGCTTCAACTATCGCATTAACTTTTCCTTTATTAATTGGAGAAAGCTCATTTCCATCAATTTTGATAGGGCGACCTTCTCTTGTCTTTACAACAATGGCGGCATAATCGCCACCTGAAGAGAAAGTTGAAGCATAATAATTTGGAATAGATGGGTTGATGTCAACCGGCTTATTCACATAAGGGATAGCTTTTCTTACAGGAGCCTCGCAAGCAGCCAAAGAAGCTGCCGCCAAGCTGAAACCCATCACTTTGAGAAAATCTCTTCGTGAAGCACTACCGTCCTCTCCTATTACGGAAGGAACTTCAGGGAACTCCCTATCGGCATGCTTTACAAACTCCGGATCGTTACTGAGCTGTTCTAGTCCTTTCCAGTATGTTTTTTTATTTTCCTTCATTTTATGATCTAGGAATGAATTTGCAATAAGAAGAATGAATTAATAGTGGCATTTAGCGCATTCCAATCCACCGATGTCTTTTACTTTAAGAGCATCTTTAGAGTCAGAGTGAAGCTGAACTAACTTATCATAGTAAGCATTGCCTTCAGTAGTAATTTCTGTCTGTCGGTGACAATCAATACACCAACCCATAGTCAGTGCACTATGCTGACCCACCACTTCCATTTCCTGTATCGGGCCATGGCAAGTTTGACACTCGATTCCACCGACTTTCACGTGTTGGGCATGATTGAAATATGCCAAATCCGGTAAGTTGTGAACACGCACCCATTCAATTGGTGTGTTGTTGTCAACAGCATTGTAAATTTTTTGAATTTCCGGGGAAATACCTTCTTTACCACCTACATTTTGGATGTGTACATGACAATTCATACAAATGTTGGCAGAAGGAATGTTCGCTGATTTGCCGATTTCAACACCAGTATGACAATACTGACAAGCTATCTCGTATTGACCAGCATGTAATGCGTGAGAGAAAGCGATAGGCTGCGAAGGTGCATATCCTTGTTGTATACCAATCGAATATAAACCATCGATTGCAGTTTTAGCTACCATTGCCACTACAAAAAGGGTAATAATAAGAACGAATCCGTCGCTCTTTAGGACTTTACCAAACTCAAATTTCTGTGAAACGAATTCTTTTTCATCCTGATCCAAGTCTTGCTTACTGAGGTATTTGGTCAGTACAGAAATTATCAAACCTAAAACAACCAAGATAAGCAAAAGCACTACCACAAGTACACCTAAGATGATTGAAAGATATTCAGCTGGAATTCCTCCTCCGGAACCGCCAGTACCTGCTTCACCTGCATTTGCAGCAGCTGCTGCTGCTGCTGGATCCACTTTATCCCCGTACTCGATGTACGCCAGAAGTCCATTCAGATCATCATCTGTGAGGAAAGTGTAAGCAGGCATTACAGAGTTGTTATACTCTTTAAATAAAGCTACAGCATAGGAATCTCCGGAGGCTATTACGGCTTGGGAATTTTTTATCCAGGTTTTAACCCAATCTGGGTTATTTCTATCTGTAACACCTCTTAATGCCGGACCGATATACTTTTGATCCAGTTTGTGACATGTTTTGCAATTGGCGTTAAATACAGTCTTACCAGCGGCGATTGCTTCATCACTATTGGCAACTGTAGGATCCACGGCGAAAGCCTGGGTACCAATCAGCATGAAAAACAGCACTGCCAGTGTGTGGAAATTCAATCGAACCCCTACTAACGAGCGTTTTGATAACATATTTTAGCTAATTAAATAGTTTATGAGGTTTTCAATAACCCCTGCAAAGGTACTACCCGAGTTCAATTTTTCAAACAAGACTTTCATTCAAATGATAGGGGTATAATTGCGGTAAAACTGATCCTTTTTTACTGATTATCAAGTAGTTATTTATTAAAAAATCGAGCAAATTTTATTTAGAATGTTTATAAATAGTGAGATTTTTTGTTCGCTTTTGTACAGGGTTGATAATCAGTATCTGAAGTAAAATATTGTTAAAAAGAACCATTTTAATGACTTGCAAAAAATGAATCAATAGGTAAAATCCTCATTTTCCATTTGGGTTCAGAAAAGATTATTTCTACATTTGCATTCCAAAATATGATGGTCGAGTGGCCGAGTGGCTAGGCAGAGGTCTGCAAAACCTCGTACAGCGGTTCGAATCCGCTCTCGACCTCCAAATTGAAAGCATTCGCCAACGTGAATGCTTTTTTTGTTTTTAGCAATAGCTCTCTCCTTCGAAAAAGACGGGGCTATTTGGATTCTTATTTCAACGGATTGCTTTTCCGGCTGACATTCCCTAGTTTGATTTTCAAATCATTGAATGTCATGTCCCAAGATATTACCCTGAATGTAAATGGTGAATCCCATACTTTTCCTGCCGATCCTGAAGAGCCCCTTCTCTATATTTTAAGAGAAAGGTTTTCTTTCAACGGAGCAAAATATGGCTGTGGGCTACATCAATGTGGTGCCTGCATGGTACTTGTGGACTCCATGGCAGAATTCACCTGCCTCAGGCCCTGCGGAAGTTTTCAAGAGACGGAAATAACCACATTAGAAGGACTGGCAAAAGACGGTAAGCTTCATCCTGTGCAACAGGCATTCATCGATACCCAGGCAGCCCAGTGTGGCTATTGCCTGAATGGTATGATCATCTCAGCTGTATCACTTTTGGAAACCACTCCTCAACCTACGGAATTAGAAATTCGGGAGGCGCTGAATCAGGTAATTTGTCGCTGTGGGACTCATTCCAGATTTATCAAAGCTGTAAAAGTGGCATCCGGGAAATTAAACTCCAAATCATGAAAGATCCACAACAACTCGATACCAGTCGAAGGTCTTTCCTAAAATCTACCGGGAATTTAATGATCGGGTTTAACCTGATTCCCCTTGCCTTTTGCCAAACGAAAGGAGCAACAAATGAAAACCCTCCTTACCAAGTCACTCCTCTCCGCCCCCATATTGACAATAAACTCATCGATTCCTGGATCAGACTGGATGCCGAAGGATACCTGACGATACTTTCCGGAAAGCAGGAACTTGGGCAAGGAATAAAGATCGCGCTCATCCAAATCGCCGCTGAAGAATTGGACATTTCACCCGACAGATGCCGCATCATCAACGCTGACACAGGACAGACGGCCAATGAAGGATTCACTGCCGGCAGCAACTCCGTGGAAGGAAGTGGGAAAGCCATCCGAAATGCCGCCGCTGAAGCCAGACTCTATTTATTGAAGCTTGCTGCACAAAAATGGAAAACTAAACCCGAATCTCTTTCTGTAGAAAATGGAATAGTGAAATCCCCAAGCGGTGATGAAACCACCTATTGGAAACTTTTAGAAGGAAAATATATTGAAGGAACCGTCACGGGGGAGGCTATCCCCAAAAACCCGAAAACCTACAAGTACGTAGGGCATTCCCTGAAGCGGGAAGACATCCACAAAATGGTAATGGGCGAATCTCATTTTGTGCATGATCTGCGAATGCCTGGAATGCTTCACGCAAGAGTGGTTCATCCGCCCTCGTATCAGGACAGATTGGTATCCGTTGATCTAGCTGAAGTGAACGCAATGCCAGGGATCGTAAAAGTGATCCGTAACGGAAGCTTTCTAGCCATTGTAGCCGAGCGTGAATATCAGGCCATCAAAGCTTGGACAAAATTAAAATCTCTGGGAGTTTGGGAAAAATCCCCGATTGACATCCTTCCCAGCCAACTGATCGGCTCGATCAAAAGCTCCTCTGGTAAACCGGAGGAGGTGAAGGCCTCACCGGGAATTGAGGAAGTTATTTCAAAGGCCGCCATAAATCATCAGGCAGAATATTTCCGCCCATATCAAATGCATGCATCAATGGGGCCTTCCTGTGCATTGGCCATTTGGGAAGAAAATCTCCTAACCGTCTGGACCGCCACTCAGGGAGTCTATCCGGTACGTGCTACCCTAGCCGATCTTTTTTCACTCGATGAAGAAAAAATCCGCTGCATTGGAGTACCCGGTTCCGGTTGCTATGGGCAAAATGGCGCAGATGATGTATCCGGAGAGGCTGCCCTGATTGCCAAGGAATTACCCGGCAGGCATATTCGGCTTCAATGGATGCGGGAAGATGAGAACAAATGGGAACCCTATGGCACGACTATGGCATTTCAGCTGTCTGCAGGAATGGATTCGGAAGGAACGATAACCGCTTGGGACACCAATGTTTGGTCGGATTCGCATAGCACCCGACCAAATGGCAGAGCGGCAAGTTTTGTCTCAGCACGACATCTGGAAAACCCTTTTGAGTTCACCAAAGGTGGTTTTTCGGCAGGATCATACCGTAATGGAATACCTGAATACTCCATTCCTGCCAAACAACTTCATCTCTACAATTATTCCGGACCGCTGCGGGTCTCCTCACTTAGGGGACTTGGGGCTTACGGAAACACGTTTGCGATGGAATCCTTTTTGGATGAACTGATCCATAAAGCAGGAAAAGACCCTATTGATTTTCGGATAAAAAATCTGGAAGACCCGAGAGCCAAAGCTGTTTTAGAAAAACTGGGTGAAAAAACCGAATGGAAATCAAGGCAAAAAACCGCCAACAATGGATTTGGAATTGCCTATTCACGCTACAAAAATTCCACCTCCTATTTCGCAGTCTTGGCGGAAGTAGAAATCAACAAAGCAGCTAAAAGTTACAGACTCAAAAAACTCACCGGCGTAATCGACTCCGGACTGGTCATCAATCCCGACGGACTCATAAATCAAACTGAAGGAGGGATGATCCAAGCTGCCAGCTGGTCGATGTTGGAAGAAGTCAACTATGACCAGAATGGAATAACCAGTATCGACTGGTTCACTTATCCAATCCTTCGGATTATGGAGGTGCCGGAAGTAGAAGTTTACATAATCGACCGTCCAGATACTCCGCCGATGGGTGCCGGAGAAGCAGCCATGGGTCCAGTATCTGCTGCTATTTCCAACGCTATTTTTGATGCAACCGGAAGCCGAATCAGAGATTTACCCCTGAAAGCTGAAAAGATAAACTGGGAAATAGTGTAGTGCTTCAGTCAACCTCCCTGTTAAAAATCAAAGCATCTATCCAACTCCAAATTGCAGCCCAAACTCTTGGCAAAAAACCTCCGAGGGATCTTAAACTCCTTGGAGGTTCCACAAAAAAACGCCGACTTTTCAGCCGGCGTTTTTATTATAATCTAAGATCTTAAGTCTTTTTAAGTCTTACTTCTTACCACCTTCCATTTTCTCTTTCAATTCGGCTAAAGCATCCAAATCACCTAGTGTTGATTTTTCAGACTGAGCCGGCATCTCTACAGTTTCTTCTTTCTTCTTTCCTGCAGGAGCAGCTGCTGGCTTCTTAGCATGCTTAGCCTCTTCTTTGAAAGTTGCAGTATGAGAAAGTACGATACGCTTGTCGTCTTTAGAGAATTCAGTCACTTTGAAATCCAAAGCATCTCCAACTTCTACCTGAGTACCATCTTCTTTGTCAAGGTTTTTCACAGTTGCGAATCCCTCCAAACCATATGGTAACTCAAGAACAGCACCTTTGTCATTCTTAGAATTGACAGTACACTTATGGATTGAACCAATCGGAAATACCGTTTCGAAAGTATCCCATGGATTCTCTTCCAATTGCTTATGACCAAGTGCCAGTCTTCTATTTTCAACGTCAAGTTCCAAAACAGCAACAGCCAGTTCGTCACCAACTTTTACAAACTCAGATGGATGCTTGATTTTCTTTGTCCATGAAAGATCAGATACGTGTACCAAACCGTCGATACCTTCTTCCAGCTCGAGGAACAAACCGAAGTTTGTAAGGTTTCTCACCACTCCTTTGTGCTTGGTAGTGACAGCGTATTTCGTTCTCATGTCCTGCTTTGTCCATGGATCTTCAGTCAACTGCTTGATGCCAAGAGACATCTTTCTGTCGTCTTTATCCAAAGTCAAAACTACTGCTTCGATTTCGTCTCCTACTTTCACGAAGTCAGCAGGGTTCCTCAGATGCTGTGACCAGCTCATTTCCGAAACGTGGATCAAACCTTCTACACCAGGAGCAAGCTCAAGGAAAGCACCGTAATCTGCTACGTTTACAATCTTACCTTTTACTCTTGACCCGATCTCAAGGCTAGACGCCAATGAATCCCAAGGGTGAGAAGTCAATTGCTTCATTCCCAATGAAATTCTTCTCTTATCATCATCAAAGTCAAGAACAACAACCTGAACTTTCTGATCAAGCTGCAATACTTCTTCCGGATGATTGATACGACCCCAAGAGATATCTGTAATGTGAAGTAATCCGTCCACACCACCCAAATCGATGAATACACCGAAGTTGGTCATGTTCTTGATTACGCCTTCCAATACCTGACCTTTCTCAAGGTTGTTGAGGATCTCAGCTTTCTGCTTCTCGAGATCTTTCTCGATCAATATCTTATGAGAAACTACTACGTTATCATTTGCGTGATTGATCTTCACCACTTTCACTTCCATCTTCTTACCTACATAGATATCGAAATCTCTGATAGGCTTCACGTCGATTTGGGAACCTGGCAAGAAGGCTTCTACACCGTAAATATCTACGATCAAACCACCTTTTGTTCTTCTCTTGACCAAACCTTCGATCACGCTGTCATTCTCGAGGGCTCCCTCGATGTCCTGCCATGCACGAACGATTTTGGCTTTCTTACGGGAAAGGATCAATTGACCTAAAGCATTTTCCTGCTCTTCAATAAATACTTCTACCGAATCACCAACTTTGATCTCACCTAATTCACGGAATTCACTCAAAGGAACCAATCCATCAGATTTGAATCCGATATTGATGATTACATCCTTTTCAGTGATTCCTACAACCGTTCCTTTAATCACTTCTTTCTCCGTGATCTCAGTTAAGGTCCCGGTATACATGGCTTCCATTTGAGCTTTTTGCTCTTTGGAATAGCCTTCTCCGAAGCCCCTGGTTTCGAAATCTTCCCAGTTAAAATCCTCTTTTTTAGACATATCTTTTACTAACTCTGAATTTCAACCGCCTTAGAGTCATCAGGCTGAGGTTTTTAGTGTATGAAATGTGATTTGAAGAAATCCAAAACACCCCGCTCACTTGAACGGATTGCAAAGGTACTGATTTTCTTATATTTCAGGAAAACTGAATCAAAAAATGCTTAGAAGGATTTTGAACGGCTTTTGATTCAATTGGTATTTTGCTACAATAGCTTTAAAATTGAGAGCAGGAACCATTGATGCAACGAAAAAAGCCCCAGATTTCTCGGGGGCTTTTGCAAGCAAAGAGTGAAGAATAATTATACCCCAAAATTACCAATTCTTTTCAAGGATGACAATCTTTAAATCAATTTATACACTCTATTCAATAATACTTTTTTTTGTTTTGATGCTGCTGTTTGGATTGTTCATTGTTATCCCACTTATCCTCAGCTCCAAAGGAGGGAAAATCTCCTTTATTTTCATTCGATTATGGGCCGGAATCTGGTCATTTCTCTCCGGTATTCGCTATGAAATCCACGGCAAGGAAAACATTGAATTGAGCAAACCCTATATCTACATCTTCAATCACAGATCTTTTTTGGATGCTCCGATCATACCTTTGTCGATCCCGCAGGAAGTCCGGGCTATTGGGAAAAAAGAGCTTTCAAAAATACCAATTTTTGGAGCTGTCGTGGGGAAACTGGCTATATGGGTTGATCGAAGCAATCCTGAGTCGCGCAGAGAAAGCCTGGAAAAGCTGATGAAAATCCTGAACAGCGGAATTTCGGTTGTCGTTGCTCCCGAAGGAACCCGAAATGACACCGGTGAAACACTCCTGCCTTTTCAAAAAGGAGCTTTTCGATTATCCATCGAAACCCGAATTCCGATTTTACCGATGGCTGTCATCGGTGCAGATAAAATCATGAAAAGAGGATCCTTCTTACTTTGCCCGGGGAAAGTAAGAATCTATTTTTCTTCCCCCATGAAGCCGCCATTAGCTTCAGAAACTGCCATCAGTGAGTTTGCCGAAAAAGGAAGGTCAAGACTCGAAGCGATGATTTTAACTCATGAATAGGCTAAGATGCCACCTCTTCATTTGAGCTTAAAGCATCTTTTGTCAACTCTTCAAAAACCACATAAATGACCA
>VFKK01000246.1 GCA_009885605.1 Cyclobacteriaceae bacterium
GTCCACAACCCACGCCGAGGTGGTGGGACTATACATTCCAACGGCGGATCCGAAAAGAACTCCCGACCAAAGCAAAATTGCTTTACTATCTGCAAAAGCAATGGTAACCATCGCCAAAATCAACATTAGGCTTGCAACTCGCATCACCGGAACCCGGCCATAGCGATCGGAAGTTTTTCCGGCAATTAATCTGATTCCCAAAGATGAAAGCGTAAAAACTGCGAAAAAGAGACCCTTATTTTTTATACCAAGGAAAGCCGAAAAATCGGGAACGATTGTCAAAACCACACCAAAAGAAAAAACGGCAAGAAACAAAATTGCTGAAGGAACCAAGACCCGTTTTTCGATGATTTCGTGTCGATTGAGTTTGAATAATCCCAAACTGAGAGGTTCTTTTTCTTTTAATGTTTCCTTCAATCGCGTTAAGATTAAAATAGAAAAGATGGAAGTGAAGGCAGCACAATAAAAAAGCGTTTCAATCGGCCAGTAACTCGCTATCCAGCCACCGATGGCCGGTCCAGCTGCCATTCCCATCGAACCGAAAAGGGACTGAATTCCCATTGCTTCACCTCGTTTGTTGAAAGGGACAATGTCTGCAACATAAGCAGAGGCACCAGTTGGAGTAAACCCGGCAGAGAACCCGTGTGCAAATCGAAGGAAAAGAAAGCCGCCCACAAAGCTTAGGAGAGGATACATCAAACCAACAATAAAGCAAACGCTGGCTCCAACCATCATCACGGGTATTCTCCCGATCTTGTCGGCTAGCTTGCCGCTAAACGGTCTCGACAGGCCCGCGGAAAGAGTGAATAATGCAATAATCAACCCTTTGTAATCTTCCCCGCCCATAGAAGACAAATAGGAGGGAAGCTCTGGGATGATCATGTTGAAAGACGAGAAAAAGAGGAATGAACTCAGGCAAAGGAGAAAAAAATCTAGCGTAAAAAAAGAGGGGATGAGTTTCATAATCTTGCCACGAAAATAAACAAAAGGCCGGTTAGTGGCCGGCCTTTCTTAATGTTGCAATTAATCTTTGTTTGCTTCTTCCTCGCTTTGCGCCAGTAAGAAAGCTTTCATGAATTCATTCAATCCACCGTCCAATACGTGTTGGGTATCGGAAGTTTCATGTCCGGTTCTTGCATCTTTTACCAGCTTGTATGGGTGAAGTACATAGTTTCGGATCTGCGAACCGAAATCTACACGAAGTTTGGAAGATTCGATTTTTGCGATTTCAGCATTGCGCTTTTCCAATTCTACCTGATATAGCCTGGATTTAAGCATTTGCATGGCCTTTTCACGGTTGGCAAGCTGAGAACGCTCGATCTGACAGACTACCACGATTCCTGTAGGCTTGTGAGTCAGCTGCACTTTGGTTTCTACCTTGTTTACGTTTTGTCCACCTGCACCACCAGAGCGTGATGTATGCAATTCGATGTCTGCAGGATTGATGTCAATTTCGATCGTGTCGTCCACTTCCGGATAGGCGTAGACGGATGCAAAAGAGGTATGACGTCTCCCTCCGGAATCAAATGGAGAAATCCTCACCAATCGATGAACTCCGGTTTCTGATTTCAAAAAACCATAAGCCAGGGGACCTTCGAATTCGAGTGTAGCGGATTTAATCCCGGCTACTTCCCCTTGCTGCACATCTACTTCGCGGACTTTGTAACCGTTTTTCTCACCCCACATGATATACATTCTCATCAGGATGGAAGCCCAGTCGTTACTTTCTGTTCCGCCTGCACCGGGGTTGATTTCAAGGACAGCATTGAGCTGATCCTCTTCCCCTGAAAGCATCTTCTTCAGTTCCAGTTCCTCGACGGTGGTCTTTGCCTGGATGAATTCAGCTTTGAGTTCTTCTTCTGAAACCTCACCTGCACTGTAAAATTCATACAGCACATCAAGGTCCTGAATCATTTGATCCAGTTTTTCGAACGAACCTGTCCAGCCTTTTCGGGCCTGGATTACTTTCATTGTTTTTTCTGCCTCTTCGGAATCGTTCCAGAATTCTGGCTGGGTCGATATAGCCTCGAGATCTTCTAATTCTTCTTTCTTACGATCGTAGTCAAAGATACCTCCTTAAAGCCGAGGTGCGAGCTTTCAAGTCTTTCAGTTGTTCCGAAGTCATGAGTTTAGGTTGAAAATGAGGTGCAAAAGTCTGAAAAAAAATCCTTTTATGCTAAAGTCATTTGATTATTCCATTCGCATGAGGATAATCTGAATGTTATTCCGATTCTCATTTTTGAAGGTTTTGTAGCGTAGCGGAAGCAGGGCAAGGCCTGTTCCCAACAAAAGACCGGAAGTAATGGCCACCCCGTCACTGACTTCTAATTCACCTTTTTGGTAAACACTATTGACCATTTCGACTGATATCAGAATTATCCCCGCGCCTAAGAAAAGTGCGTTCAGGTTTTTTAGCGTACTGTTTCTTTTGTCTTTGTCTCGGATATAAATTTCCAGAATATCTTCTGGCGAGAGGATATTTTCACTCAAGTAAATGAAATCATTATCAAGACTTACGATTACATCTGTTACAAAATAGCCCAGCTTTTTGCTTTTGTAAGTGATTTCCTCCCCAGGATAAAAACGAATTTGAGTCTTCTGATTTGCGCCTCTTTTCAATATGATAAAGTCACTTGATTGGCCAAATGAGCTAAGGCAACTTCCCCAAAGAAATACCAGAATTAATGCCTTTTTCATGAAGCTAATTAAAAAAGAAAAAGCCAACTTAGTCGGCTTGCAGTCAAAATTTTAATAAAAAAAGCGGGAAGTCATCTTCCCGCTTCAATTTAGAATTTGATAATCCAACTATGTGGATCTGCAACCTCTCCGTATTTGATTCCGTCGAGTTCCGCAAGGATTCTCTTTGAAAATGCATTTTCCGAGGTTTGAGGGAGAATGTAATCTTTTCCATTGACATTGATTCGCTCAATATGTGCAATTGTGGCCGCAGTTCCTGTTCCAAAGGCTTCTTCCAAAATCCCGGCTTCCAATGCTTCCTGCAGTTCTGAAACTGTCAGGAATCTTTCTTCCAATGGCGTTCCCCAGTCTTTTGCCAGCTGAATCACAGAATCTCTTGTGATTCCTTTCAAGATTGTCCCGGTGTTGACCGGAGCGGTGATGATGTTTCCTTTGATTTTGAACATTACATTCATGGTTCCGCTTTCCTCGATTTTGCTGTGGCTTTTGCCATCAGTCCAAAGCAACTGATCGTAACCTGCTTTTTGAGCTTGCAATGCCGGATAAAGAGAGGCCGCATAGTTTCCGGCAGTTTTAGCTGCGCCGGTTCCTCCTTCAATTGATCTAGTGAATGTGGTTTCCACTTTAACGCTGACAGGCTTACTGTAATAATTTCCAACCGGACAGGTGAAAATCATAAATCTATAGCTTTCAGAAGGCTTTACTCCAATGTAATTGTCCATCGCAAACATAAATGGGCGGACATAAAGTGATGCGCCGTGTGCAGTAGGAACCCAATCTCTGTCCAAATCTAAAAGCTGAACAAGGCCTTCCATGAAGACCTCCTCAGGAAGTTCAGGCATACACATTCTTTCTGCAGACTCATTGAATCTTCTCCAGTTGGCATCTCCACGGAAAATCAAAACTTCACCCGCTGCATCTTTGTAGGCTTTCATTCCTTCGAAAATGGACTGCCCGTAATGCAAAGCTGCATTGGCAGGATGAATTTCCATCGGAGCATAGGGCTCGATTCTGAGATCGGACCATTCTCCATTTTTATAATCAGCCACAAACATGTGATCACTGATCGTTTTTCCAAAAACCAGATTGGAGAAGTCAGTTTCTGATAATTTTGATTTTTTGGTTTTTTCAACCGGTATGGCAAGTGAAGTCTTCATGGGTTTTGCCTTTATTCCGACCTGAGTCGAATATGATAAATGTTTAAATTCTGGGTTTCCAAGTCACTTCTTCAACCTCCAAGTCCTGAGCCATTTTTCTGCCAAGAACAAAAAGAAAATCTGAAAGCCTGTTTAAGTATTGAATGACTAGATCAGAAACAGGTTCAAATGAAGCCAATTCCACGGTAATCCTCTCACCACGGCGACAAACGGTCCGCGCCAAGTGACAAAAAGAAACGGATTGATGCCCCCCCGGAAGGATAAAAGCAGTCAATGGAGGAAGCTCGGCATCCATGAGATCCATTTGATCTTCCAGCATCTGAACATCTTCTGCGTGAAGATCCGGCTTTTTAACTTTGTCTTTGCCCGGAACTGTGGCGAGATCGGCCCCCAATGTAAAGAGGCGATCCTGGATTTCTTTGAGTAAATCAGAACGGAATGCATTCACTTCCTGATCTCTCAAAAGTCCGATATAGGAATTCAGTTCATCGATAGTCCCGTAGGCATCGATTCTGAGGTCTGATTTGGGAACTCGCATTCCCCCTAATAATGATGTAATTCCCTGATCTCCTGTCTTTGTATAGATTTTCATCGCCTCTAATATCTCCAGCGACAAAAATAAGAATCTATTTCAAATAAGGAGTGCTTAATAGGCGTGAACAGGCATTCCGCGGGAAGGATTTGGATTAATTTTGTCAGTTTCCACTAATCCGTCTCTCAATCTCACGATTCTGTGCGCATAATGGGCGATATCGTCTTCGTGCGTGACCATGATAATGGTATTTCCTTTGGAATGGAGTTCGTGGAAAAGCTCCATGATATCGTGGGAAGTTTTGGAATCCAGGTTACCTGTTGGTTCATCGGCAAGGATGATACTTGGATTGTTGACGAGCGCTCTGGCGATGGCCACACGCTGACGTTGACCACCCGAAAGTTCATTCGGTCTGTGCTTGGTTCGGTCTCCAAGACCCACATTTGAAAGAGCTTGGAAAGCTTTTTCTTCTCTGTCAGCTTTGCTCAATCCTGCATAAACTAATGGCAACGCTACATTTTCAAGGCAAGATGCTCT
Source organism: Cyclobacteriaceae bacterium (assembly GCA_009885605.1). Classification (GTDB taxonomy): domain Bacteria; phylum Bacteroidota; class Bacteroidia; order Cytophagales; family Cyclobacteriaceae; genus Algoriphagus. The sequence goes on from VFKK01000246.1 coordinate 4,924, forward strand.
AGGAAGTAGGTTGAAAGTTTGAAACACGAATCCAATTTCCTTGTTTCTGATTCCTGCAAGTTCATTTTCTGACATATCACTGACATCCTTGTTATTTAAAACGTAGGTGCCTGAAGTCGGAGTATCCAGACAGCCGATGATATTCATCAACGTTGATTTTCCTGATCCGGATGGACCCATGAAAGCCACGTATTCGCCACGATCTATAGATATGCTCACAGATTTCAGTGCCTCAATAATTTCAGAACCCATTTTATAGGTTTTGTTGATTTCGTGGGTTTCAATGATTTTGCTCATGGTAGAAAATTTTGCTCAAGATAGGAGTTAGGTTTTAAAAATAGTGGTTCAATTTGTCAAAATACGTGAAAATAGATCAGAAGTTTGCTCGTTGCAATTTTTCCAAATCCTGCTCCGAGACCCAGCCCTTCAATTCCATAAAAGCATCGTAGGAATAAGTGTCTAAACCAATTTTACCAGCAGCTCTGATTTTTTTCATCCAAAGAATCGGATCTCTGTTGAATTCCGAGGCTGAGTTTAAAATTTCATATTTCAGAAGCGGATCATCCGTTTTTTCCTCCGCAAATAAAATCAAAGGTGTTATATAAGGATTTGAATTGAGTTCTTCACTTGCATTTAGCCATTCCAGAAAGGCTTTCAGACTCTCCGGATTTTTTCCATCCGGGTTTGAAACAAAGACATCCAGTTTTTCCTGAGGGCCAATTTCACCCGAAATATGTTGGGCAATTTGTTTCAGTTGAGCGGGACTCAAGTCATGTGATTTCTGTGAGATTATTCGAATTGCAAGATCCGTTTTCAGTTCATTTTTGGAAAAAGTAATCCAGGATTCCCAAAGTCTTGAGCCTAATGATTCGTTAAAACGAGCGATAAGCTTCAGGTATTTTGATGTTTGTGTTCCTTGCTCATTCAGGTAAATGGGAAAAATCACCTCATATCTCTGGCGCACTTCCTCCGCTTTTTCAGGCATTCCTCCAAGGTTGAGAATTGCCAAATGATGTGGCTGAAAAGCCTGAAATCCTTTTTCCTCTGCAGCAAGAAGTTCTACAGCAGCTTTTTGGAAATCAAGATTTTGAGCAAAAATAGAAGCAGAAAGTTGAAGAAAATAACCCGCATCCCCTGGATTTCTGAAGGCCAACCCATTCAGATTTTTGATTGCTTCGGTTACTCTTCCGGCAGCAAAGCTTCGGATCACAGCGGTTTCCTCAAGATTCATAATGTAATCCTGCATTCCTTCCATTTTGCTTAAACTATCCAGCAAATCCAAATCAGCTTGAGGATCAGTTCTATTTTTTTGAGACCAAATGTTTCTAAGTCCGGCCTGGAAAAGCATCGGCGATACCTGAGATTTTAACTTCGTACTGATAGACTCGATCAGTTTGTCGGAAGGAATATTTCCTAAAGCATTGCTTGCGGCAAGTTGATTGAGCTGAGCTGATAATTCATTGCTTGTGGTTTCTGATTCGACAGGCTGACCTGATTTGGTCCTTAATCCACTCAGATTTGATTTTAAAGTAGGATCGTTTCCTTCAGCCTTTTCAAGCAAAGCAAGTCCATCGTTTGATCGATTTATTTTGGTGTAGAAGAGCGCAAGATTATTGGTTAGCCTTGGATCGTTTGGGAAAACTCTGAGTCCTCTTTCGAGATAATAAACCGATTCGAAGATTTTATTTTCAAGATGTAGGCGATCGCTTATCAGTAGTATGTTGTCAACCTGTGGCGCTTCTGCAAAACTCTCTTCGAGGTGCTGTTTTGCCAAAGTTGGCTGATTCAATTGAAACAGTAATTGGGCGGTCGTATGCTTTGCCTTGGGATTATTTCGATAGCGAGCCCAGGCGTTTTCATATAGAATACTTGCCTCGAGCTTTTGATCTGTTTCGTAGTAATAATCCCCCAAAATGTTATTGGTCATAGAATTGACCTGCACGCCGACTATTCCTTCCGAATAAGTGGTCAAAACGAGCATGGTAATTAGTCCTCCGATTCTCAGATGGTAATAGGGAAGGGAGTAAGGCTTGAATAATATCTGATCCAAAGACTTACCTAAGTCCATCACCGAAAGGAAATTGGAGAGAATGTAAACCAGAAAAAAGAGCGAAAAACCGATCTGTGAATAGACAAGCAGATGTTTTACCAATTCTTCAGCAGGCTGATTTCCGGAGATTTTGAGTTTCCAAACCAGCCAAAGACTCAATCCAAATCCCAATAAGTACAAAGCTTTCAGAATAATCGAACCGGCAGCCAGATCTTTGACCTGATTAATTTTGGCATTTAAAGGAAGCCAACCCAAGATTCCGATTGGGATTAGCAGATATACGGGATTGAAAGTTGGGAAATAGAGGATGGATTCGCCCGTCAGAGATAGGAAAAGAGCGAAAAGCAAGATTAGGTAAAGCAGCGAAATAAGGACGATTTGAACCGAAATCTTCATTCCCAGATTCCTGTTTGCCCGGCTGAGCAAAATGTAGGTGCCTGACAGGATCGCGTGGCCGCTCCAGAAAATCCAGGCCATCGACAACCCCATTGCCAAAACGGTGGAGTGATGCGCAATGTAAAGTTCCGGTGAAATGATCGGACTGAATTTAATCAGGACGAGCAAAGAGGCTACTGAAGAAAGTAAGGAAGCCAACCATTTGATCCAAACTGAAAACCGCTCTCCCCAAATGTGGAAATACACGATTGGGATCAAACTGCCGCAAATGAGGATGATCAAAGGGAAATTAGAACTTGGGCCTCCGATATTTAACCCATTGAAATTGCTGAAAGTCAAAAGAGCAATCCAGACAACAGCAGCAATCAGAAAATAGGTCTTTTTGAACTCAGAAATCAACGCCAGAGAAGCTGTAACTACCAGCCAAACAATTGCTCCAAAAATCAAAGCTTCAGTACTTCTGAAGATGGGAGCGAGTGCTTTGAATTCCTGAAAAATCAGAAAATTATCTACCGTAATTGGAAATGAAATCGGGCCGATCTGAACCCAGTCAAACGGAACCGGGATAGTATCAAGGAATTGTGCCGCCTCAATGAAGGAATATGGGAGGGGATTAAAAATCAGGTAGTACAGCGCAAAAAGCCCTCCTGAAATGATCAATAGGAGGGCAGGAATTAAGGCTGTTAAAGGAATTTGATAGTCTTTTTGTGCGGACATTATTCCATTACCTTCGGTACTCGGAAATAGTCAGAATCTCTTTTAGGAGCATTTTTCAAACCTGCTTCATGGTCAAGATGAGAACCTACTTTGTCATCACGCATCACATTTACCTCGGATGACATGGTCGTCAATGGTTCAATGTTATCAGTGTTCAGCTCATTCAATTGCTCTACCCATTCGAGGATTTGACTCATGTCCTTAGCCATTTTTTCAGAGCTGCTTTCGTCAAATTCGAGTCTTGCAAGGTGAGCGATTTTTTTAATGGATTTCTTATCGATTTTCATCTGTTTATAATTGTTTTTTAAAGGCCAGATTGAATCTCGCATGCCCCATATTCATTCCAGTGTGTGTCGCTTGCGTCATGCTTGATTTCAAAGGTGTTCGGAGTCTAGATTGAGTTGCTTCTGGATAATACCAAAACATTTCTCCTTCAGTGTGTCTTCGATTTCAGTTGGTGAGGGGATCAAAGCCTCATGAAGAATCATTTTAGCCGGTCGCCTTCTCAAAAGCATTTTCCCGTCGTCGGGCAAAATTAAATGATTATAAGATAAAGTGACTGGTATAATGGGGATTTGTTTCTCGATGGACAATCGAAAAGCACCGTTTTTGAAAGGAACCATCTGCGGAGGATGACTGGTGAATATTCCTCCTTCTGGAAATATAATCACGCTACTGCCTGCATCGAGACTTTCTCCCGCTCTTTTCATCGTTTCAGCCCGACTTCTCAATCGGTCACGATCCACAGCAATATGAAGATTTTTAAAATAATACCCGAAAAGTGGAGCTTTTCGAATGGATGCTTTCCCAACAAAAAGCACATCTCCCGGTACAAATCCCATCATGGGAATATCTAGGTAGGAAAAGTGATTTGCGAGAAAAATATAAGATTTTCCCTTTTCGATTATTGCTCGCTTTTCAATTTTGACAGAAAGTAAAATGATCGAAAAATAAACCTTGGCCCAATACCTTTGCAATTTTCTGCCGAATTTTTTCCAGCCTGGTATCCAAATACAGATAAGTAAAATTGGAAAGACGAATAGGAAACTAAGCACAAAAAGAACTCCTGCATAAATAGTATAGAGCCTTCGGATCAGGTTACGCATGATTGACCATGTGGTTTGCCACTTTGATAAAATATCCCAACATCAACTCGCGTAAATTTTGGTCCAGATCGAGGGTGTCCATTGCAGTAAGCATACAATTGAGCCAGTGATCTCGCATGGATTCATCGATCTCCCAGTCAAAATGTCTCATTTTCAACCTGGGATGACCTCTTTGCTCGGAGTAGGTTTGAGGTCCACCGAAGACTTGAAGCAAAAAAAGAAACAAACGGTTTTCCGCAGGAGCAAGATCCTCAGGATAAAGATTTCTGAGTGTTTGATTTTTTGCTACTTCCTGATAAAAGTGGTGGGTCAGTTGCCTGATTTGATCTTCTCCGACCAATTCATAAATTGACTGAAATGGATTCATAGGGCAAACTTAACTATTTCCCCAGCTTTCAGCTTTCCCAATGTTTTACTTTCAAGGAAGTTCCTTCAGTGGATATCACGATTATTTTTTCTCCCTGATCCATGAATTCACCTCTGGAATAAGCATCATAGATTTCTCCATCAATCTCCACTTTACCGCTCGGTCGAAGTCTTGAATGAACTATTCCGGTCTTTCCAAGCATGGAATTGGAATAGAAGCTGGAAGTATATCCTTCAGATCTTTGCTGAGTATCTGCGAGAGAGACTGATTTGAATGCACCCCATTCGTTGATCTTAGGAGTGAGCCAAAATATTAAGACAACAGATCCTAAGGCTGCCAAAATCACGGTGAGCAATGCAGCAAAGAGATCGGCTGCAGGTACAAATTCGAAGTCAAAATTCTGATTGGGAATCATTCCTAACACAAGTCCGGTCAAAATTCCAATGATTCCAAGAATTCCGAAAATGCCAAAACCCGGAATTACAAAAAGCTCAACTGCCAGCAATACGATTCCGATGATGAAGACCAGAATCTCCCAGTTTTCCGCAAGACCGCTCAGATAGTAGGGAGTGAAATATAGAATAGTGGAGATAATTGCCGCTAAAAGCGGAAATCCAACTCCGGGCGTTTGCAACTCGAAATAGATTCCTCCAATAATGATCAGAATCAGAAATCCGCTGATGGCAGGAGACAAGAAGAAGGCGATGACTTTCTCGATGTTGCCTTCTTCGTAAATGGTGATTTCTGCCGACTGGAGATTTTGAGCAACCAGGATTTCATTGATGCTATTGTATTCGCCTTCGCAGAAACCGTATTTGATGGCTTCAGAAACCGAAAATGTAATAACGGATGTAGAATCTGAAATTCCCTCCACCACTATTTTTTCATCCACCATTGCCTCCGCGATTTTTGGATCACGACCGGTTGCTTCTGCGGTACTTCGCATCATGGATCGCATGTAGGATTGGTATTTGTCCGGAGCTGCAGCTCCATCTGTTCCGTTTACAACCGTAGCTGCGCCAATACTTCCTCCCGGTGCCATGTAAATGCTGTCACTTGCGATCGAAATCAAGGCGCCTGCAGAAGCAGCATCCTTATTGATAAATACATAAATCGGAATTTCTGACTCCAAAAGCATAGTTCGGATATCATCGGCATCATTCACCGCACCACCATAGGTATCCATTTCGATGATTATCAGATCCGCTTCTGCCTCATTAGCTTTTTTTAATGCAAGCTCAACTCTTCGATTCATTGCAGGATCGATGTCTTTGTCGATCTTGAAAGTGAAGATTTTTTTAATCGTTGGCTCATTGATTTGAGCTTGAACTAATTGGTTCGAAAACAAGAGTATGAATAAAAGAGCGATAGAAGTAAGTCTCATTTCAGGATAAGCTTTAGATTGGTAAAAGATACAAAAACCGATTCAGAACTGTTTCTATTAAATGATTCAGATTTTTTTGGACTCTTTGGGGAGTCAAGTATTCCGGTTTCGTTTCATATGAAAATAATTTGATTTTTATTGGCCAGATGGAATCTTCGCATGGCTGATAATCATATCGGTGTGCGTCACTTGCGTCATGCTCGATTTCTAGCATAATTCTTGTTCTTTTAGTCTTCTGAAATTAATCTTGTATTTCGGCCTTAGCAACTCAAATTACAATCCTCCCATGATATTGAGAACTCGATCTCTTTTGTTTTTACTAAGTTTCTTGTGTTTTTTTTCCTCATTTTCAATGGCTTTCGATTCTTCCGGACTCGATTCTATTGGGGTGGAGCGTGTAGGAGATAAATCATTTATCCTGCATCGGGTCGAACCCAAAGAGACACTATTCGGAATTTCAAGACGGTATGGAGCTCCTGTGAATGAAATTGTGAGTGCCAATGAAGCCTTGAAGCAAGGATTGAAAATCGGACAAACGATCAAAGTTCCGTTCATACCAAAAGCAGATGTGCCAAACGGTTCAGTTTTGCATAAAGTCGCTCCGGGGGAAACACTTTTCTCCATTTCTAAGAATTACGGAGTTACTGTGGATCAGGTTAAGCTAAGTAATGGTTTAAAGGGAAATGATTTAAGTGTCGGTCAGTCATTGATTATTGACAGAGCCGGACTGGCTACAACCGCTTCTCAGACGGTTTCTCCCGTGCAAACCCAGCCAGCACCCGTGGTTCAAAACACTCCTGCTAAAGAAGTTGCAGTAGCATCAACTCCAAAAGTGGAAAAGCCTGCTCCAAAACAAAAAGAAGTCGAAACTATTAAATCTGAGCCGGCAAAGACAGCGTCCAGCCAAACTACAAATACAACACCGATGGTTCCGGGGGAATGGATGTCGCATAAAGTGAAAGCTGGTGAAACGTTATTCTCCATTTCCAGTCAATACGGTATCAAAGTGGAAGACTTGATTACTTGGAATGCCCTGACCTCAAATAATGTTAAGGAGGGTCAGAATCTGAAAGTTGGAAGAGGACCTGCAGAAGCTTCAAAAGTTCCGATTGTTGGTTCGCCCAGAGTGGTTACCAATGTGGAAGAAATGAATGTTGAGCCAACTGAAGAAAATACAGGAGGTTACAAAAATATCCGTGAAACCGGCCAAGCGGAAAGAATTGAAGGTACCGGCGGACATAAGAAGTATTTGGTGTTACATCGAAATGCTCCTGTGGGTACGATCATGAGGATCAAAAACGAGGAAAACGACGTGACTATTTTTGCAAGAGTAGTAGGTACACTTCCTGAAACCGGTGACAACAGCAAACTGGTAATAAAACTTTCTCAGGCGGCATTTGACCAGTTGAAAGCTGTCAATCAGCGGTTTCCGGTTGAGATTATGTATTGATATTTCAGAGAAAAACTAATTGGGGAAAATTCGTCATGTTCTGAATCCTTCTTAAATTTTCCAAAATTCTCTTTCAAAAAAGCTGGCTTCAGGTCAACTTTTTTGCTTTATGGGACAATGGCGGTAAATTGCAGACCAATTCCTGCCATGAATAAAGTACAGCTCATATTTCATCATGTTTTCAGATTTATCTGGAACGCTATCTTCATCATTTCCTATCCGATTTTAGCGAGTTTTGGATTGTTATTCATTGGGCTTACGTATCTTTTTTCATTGATTTCCAGACTTTTGACAAGGCTCAGGCCTGAGGGAAAAGCGATTGTTTTGAAAGACACCGAATGGGAGACATTACCTTATTCCAATGATTTACTAGAAGGTAGATTGATAAAGCAGATCATGTTTGGGCCATCAGGATTTAAACTTCGCAGAAAAGATGGAGTGCCCTCTGTTTTGAGCGATTTTGTATTTGGAAAAAAAATCAGAGTGATGGAAGAAGGCTTTATCCTCGAAAAATGGAATAGTACCGAATCAAAAGATCTTCCCGATTTTGACATTTGCCTGTATGACCCGCATCAGGATTCGCTTCGAACGCTCACTAATATCAAATGCTTTGACTGGCATGTCTCCGAAAAAGTGGATAATGAACTTTCCTTCAAATGGTTTGATGGCACGCAGGGCGGCGAAGTAAAAGTGGCCCTTTGATGCAGGGATTAAAGGATTTTTTAGACGAGAAAGTTGAGAAGTACAACCAGCCAGGTTTTATCACGCTTGATCCGATTTCTATACCGCACCGATTTTCCAAAAAGGAGGACATTGAAATTTCAGGTTTTTTCGCAGCGATTCTGGCTTGGGGGCAGCGCAAAACCATCATCAACAAATGCATTGAACTGTTCCACCTGATGGACAATTCACCTCATGATTTTCTTCTGAATCATCAGGAAACCGATCTAAAAACCTTTTTGAAATTTAAGCATCGAACGTTCAATGACGTAGATACGCTTTACTTCATCCACTTTCTAACGTGGTTTTATCGAAACCATAACTCGCTTGAAGAAGCATTTTTACTGGGTCAAAATAATCAATTGGATGCCATGGAGTCGATTTTGGCTAGATTTCATCAGTTCTTCTTTAGTCTTCCCGATTCGCCGGGCCGAACCAAAAAACATATCGCAACACCTGCCCGAAAAGCGGCCTGCAAGCGAATCAACATGTATTTGCGGTGGATGGTGAGATCGGATGAGAAAGGAGTGGACTTTGGACTTTGGAAAAAAATCAGTCCTTCACAACTGATCTGTCCTTGTGACTTACATGTTGATCGGGTTGGACGGAAGTTGGGATTGATTTCCCGAAAGCAAACCGATTGGCTTACAGCTTTGGAGTTGACACAGAAGCTTCGGGAATTTGATCCAGAAGATCCTGTCAAGTATGATTTTGCGCTTTTTGGACTGGGAATCGAAGAGAAGTATTAAGTCAACTGACGACGGTCAACAGTTGACAGCTGGAATCTGAGATTTCGAACTCTATTGATTCAATCGAACCTATTTTACTCCAAAGGAGATTCTAATATTGAAGTTCTTTTCAACCTACAGTGGACAGTGGTCTGTCGACCGTAGACCAAATGAATCAATGAAACTTCTTCACTTCCGGAGCATCCGCAACAGTAGAGAAATCTCTCGCTAATCGCTCGGTGTACTCATCCAATAATTGCTTAACTCGTTTTTGATCTTTTGATTTCACGATGATGCCTGCGTGATATTTGAGCGGAACTCTGAAATAAATTTCAGGATCATTGAAACTGCCCAGATCAGGGTTCTCAAATTTTGAAAGAGTCAAAACAATTCCTGCATAGTTTTTTGCCACTTTTGGAAGCTCATATTTATAGCCTTTAGCGAGCGAATCCTCTATTTTTGCCCATTCCACCCATAGATTAATGCCTGTTGCAGCTTCCACCATTTCTGCCAGATGCGCTCCTCCAACTCGTGAGGCTGTCTCGAGAAAGTAGATTTCGCCGTCTTCGCGATTTTTGATAAACTCGGTATGAGTTGCTCCGGATTTCATTCCGAAGGCCTTCATGATATCGGCATTCACTTTTTTGATCGCCTTGTCATCATCCGAGCCGTATTGCAAATTTGCGCTTCTGAAGATTCCTCCACCTTGCGAAATTTCCATTGGAGTATCCAGGTATCGGGACACTGTCAGAAAAAGAGTTTTTCCATCCACCATCAGCCCGTCCGCATGATAAACGTCTCCGGGCTTAAACTGCTCTACAAGATAGTAAAGCCTGTTGTCACCGAGTTCGTGGATATGGTTCCAAAGTGATTCTTTGTCGTAGACTTTAATGATTCCATTGGCCGAAGCTTCAGATCTTGGTTTCAAAACCCATGGCGGTCGTACATTATCTGCAAACAGATTGATTTCCTCATCATTGAAGAGAGGGGAAAAAGCAGGGACTTTAATTCCAGCCTTCTGAGCTTTGATTCGCATTGCCAATTTGTCACGGAAAAATCTGCCTGTACTTTGTCCCATTCCCGATGTTCGCAAATTTTCCCGAAGGAAAGTTGCTTTCTCCACATCGTAATCATCCAGTGCAATGATCGCCTCAATTTTATGATGCTTCATCAATCCTCCTACTCCCCGAAGGAGGAGATTCAGATCCCAATCCAGATCCTGACCAGGCATGTAGAAAACCTCATCAATATATTCGAATGCCCAGGGCTTCTCTTTCAGATTTTCTGATGTGATCAAAAAGACTTTGTTTCCTTGCTTTTTCAAGGCAGTTAAAAAGGCATTTCCTTTAAAATAATTGGAGATGCAAAGGAAAGCTTTTCCTGGGTTTTCCATACTTAAGTGGTTTTCGATGGAATTTAAGCATAGAAGCCAATTGGACAAATGTTTTTCTTTACGAATAGAATTGAATTTTTTTTTGAGTTGACTTAACTATTCCAGCATTTGATTTATCTAACTGTAATTCAGTTAGATATTACCTTCTATAAACCTGAGCAATAAACTTACTCCGTATGCAGTTCCGGATTTGGTTTTTGCGAATTCGCTGTCTCCAAAAGCAACCCCTGCAATATCCAGGTGGGCCCACTCGGGATGCTCGTGAATAAATACTTCCAAAAACTTCGCAGCCGTAATCGCGCCTGCGAAAGGTTTGCCATGGTAGTTTTTGATGTCTGCTACTTCACTGTCCATTTCTGAGCGATAGCTTTCCCACATCGGAAGAGCCCATGATTTTTCTCCAACTGACATTCCTGCCTTTTGTAATGCCTCAGATAATGAATCCTTGTTAGAAAACAGCGCTGCACATTCGTATCCAAAGGTGCCAATACTGCTTCCGGTCAATGTTGCCAAATCGATGATCTGATCAGCCTTGTAGTTTTTTACCAGATAAGAAAGTCCGTCAGCTAAGATCAGTCTGCCTTCCGCATCTGTATCAATCACTTCGATGCTGAGTCCTGCATGACTTCCTATTACTTCACTTGGTAAATAGGCGTCCTTATCAATTGCATTTTCGACAGCCGGTACGATGGAGGTTAGATTGATGGGAAGATTAAGTTCGGCGATCAGTTTGGTGGTGGCCAAAACTGCCGCTGCACCTCCCATATCAGACTTCATGTGGACCATTCCTTGAGTTTTAACATTCAATCCTCCCGTATCGAAAGTCACTCCTTTGCCTACAAGTCCCAAATGATACCTTGCCTTGGGATGTCGGTACTCCAGGATGATGAACTGGGGGGTTTTAGCACTTCCTCTTCCAACAGCTAAAAAAGCCTCAAGGCCTTCAGATTTAGCTTTTTTTGGGTCAAAAACAGTAACATGAAATCCTGATTTTTTACCGGTTTTTTTTGCCCAATCGGCCAGATATTCCGGAGTTATTTCATTTGGGGGAAGATCAACTAATTCGAAAGCATCAGTTTTTGCTTCAGCTATTTTCTCGGCTCTCTCGGCAATTTCCTTGGCGCTTTTAAAAGTGGAAATCACTTCAACTTTCAGCTTCGAAAAATCAGTCTTCTTATCCTTTTCCTTTTTGAAAAAACCCAAAGAATATGCTCCTAGCTGAAATCCCGCCAAGGCAGGCTCTAATAAATCCTCTGGAAAACTGAGTGGAAAATCGAGAACCACTACTTTTTCAACCAATGCCGCGTTTTTTGACAAAACTCTTCTGTAGGCATTTTCAACGTTTTTATATTCCGGATTTTCTCCCAAACCGATCAAAAGAATTAAGTGATCTCCATTGGAAAATGCATAAGACGTATCCTTTTTCGCGGAAAAAAGTAATTCTGAAAGATTGTTTTCTCCGAGCTTTTCAAGCAAAACGGCTTTCTTGTCTTTTTCTAAAACTGGGATTACCCGAAGCGCTTTTTCGGATATTGACTTGGGATTGACTTTGAATTGCATAAAATTTCGTTTTAGAATTTACTCAGCTTTATCACTGAAAAACAACCATTCGATCGCTTTTGGAAACTCATCGCTCCAATAAGTTTCGTTGTGTTTGCCTTCTGCATTAATGCTTAATTTAACTTTCATTTTCCCTTTAAGGCTTTCTCTTTTCATTAACCGGTCGCGAAGTTTGGTGACATGATTGACCATTGTCTTGCTTTCATCACCTCCCGCATAGAGGTAAAGGCGAGTTTCCAAGGGTTCAAAAAAGTCAAAAAAACCAAGCTTTATTTTAGGAATTACCCAAAGTGAAGGAGAGAATACCATCAACTTTCCAAAAATTTCAGGGTACATAAGACCTGAGAATATACTCACTAATCCTCCCATAGAGCTTCCTCCGATTCCTGTATTTCCCCGATCGGTTTTAGCACGATAGGTTATGTCCACAAATGGTTTGAGAGTTTCAGTGATGAATCGGATGTATTTTTTACCGTGCCCAGCTCCAAGAAGGGTCTGGCCCACATTATATTCCTGTAGCCGCTCGGATTCTGCGTGTTCGATGGCAATGATGATGATTTTTCCAATGCCGTAATCTGACATTACAGCCAGCTTTTTATCAATCTGCCAGTTTCCATATTCAGCGTTTTCGTTGAAAAGATTCTGAGCATCCTGGAGGTAGAGAACCGGATAAGTCTCTGTGCTCGTATCGTAGTCGTGGGGCAGGAGCGCCCATATTTTCCGGGTTTTATTGAGCTGAGGAATCTCAAATTCTTCAGATATCAGGTGAATTTTGGGGAGTTGGCTGGGCCTGTATGGCAGCCAGTTTTTTCTCCATTTAGCGACCTTTTCTATTTTGAAGGACTTCTCGTCGTTCCAGTGTCTGTTTGGAGTGCGGTGACCGTCCCGATCTATTTCAACTTCTGACCAATCGCCCTTTGTGAATTTGTAAATGAGTTCTTGTTCAAACTCTGACCCTTCCGGAAATTCATACTCATACTTGCCCTGAGCAATTTTCTGCATCCGAAACTTGAAATCTTGCGTCGCCCAGTTATTGAAATTCCCCGCAAGGTAAACGGGGCGATCATCGTCCTCTGGCGTTTGGAGAATGATTTTCTTGGTTCGCGTAGGAATTTTTATATTTTGTTTGATCTCAGACTGCATGGAAAGGGCGATGGGTATTTGACCCGGGATTGCAAAAATACGCTTTGACTTGTTAAGAATGAAGCAACTTCGATTAACTCAGATGATTTGTCCGGGTCGGAATCGTATTTCTTCGGGATAAGGAAATGCATGGATCAGCTCTCCTTTTCTGATTTTCTCCTGGATTTCCTGCCAGTGTTTTGGGTCAAACAGTTCGGTGTGATATGCTAGAAAATGGTCCTTCAGATCACTTCTGCCTATCATCCATCGTTTGAAATCTTCCGGGAACACATCGTTTTTGGCGATGAGGTACCAAGGCTCGGGAGCGTATATTTGTTCATAAGTTTCAGCTTTAGGCTTTGCCCGGAAATTCATGTCTGTCAGAAATTCGATTTCATCGTAATCATAGAAAATCACCCGCTTTTGCCTCGTTACCCCAAAGTTTTTGGTCATCATATCTCCGGGGAAGATATTTGCCTTGCCCAGCTGAAGGATGGCTCTTCCATAATCTTCGGATACGCTCAAGCCATGTTCTGTTGTGCAAGTTTCAAGAAATATATTGAGAGGAATCATTTTCCTCTCCGTGTATAGATGTTTAATAATCAGATGTGTATCGGTGAATTCTAGAAGTGAATTTGCTGTATTTCGCAGCTCCTTCAGAAGATCAGGATTGATCCGGTTTTTTGGAATGCGGAAATACTCGAACTCATGAGTATCGGCCATTCTTCCCACCCGATCGTGAAGGGACACTAGCTTGTATTTTCCCCGTACTTCCAGACGAGTCATTTCTTTTGGTGGCTCAAAATGATCTTTGATCAACTTGATCACGATATTGAAAGATGGCAGAGTAAATACCGTCATGACCATGCCTTTGATCCCGGGAGCGATGATGAACTCGTCTTTGCTTTGATCCAGATGGTGTAAAAAATCCCTGTAAAAAATCGTTTTTCCATGCTTATTGAAGCCGATCGCGTTATAGATTTCATGGATTTTTTTCTGAGGAATGACTGAACTCAGAAAGCTAACAATTTCAGAAGGTATCTCAGCCTCGACCATAAAATAGGACCGGGTAAAGCTGAACATCCCGCTCATTAAATTTGGATCAAAAATTAGAGTGTCTACAAAAACCCCCTCCACTCCATGCATCATCGGAATCACGAAAGGCATCCATTTATGCCCGAGATAGGTTCTGCCGATCAGATAGGCGGCTTTATTTCGGTAAAAAACTGATTTCAGTATTTGGGTAGTCGTTTCGGGAGCAATCTTATAACGGGAAAGGATCACTTTTTTGACGGTTTCGACCAGGAATTTAACATCCTGCTCTTTGTTCATAAAGGGAGCACCAAAATCATAATCTTCCAGGATCTGTCTGATGATTCTGTTCAGTCCCATAGAGGCAGGATAGGAGTGAAACAGATGCTCGTTATTCTGGATTTTACAGGAGTTGTAGCTCTCCATCACAAACATCAATTCCTCGTCGACGGATAAACCTGGAAAAGTCTTTCTGATCACGGAATTGAAAAATGTCTCCGCTAATTCGAGGTCAGTTCTCTCAGTAATCAACTCCGAATATTCCACTTTTATCCTTTTCCAAATCTCCCGATCCGAATTCTTTTCATTCAGGATTTCTATGCAGTTTTTTGCCAAAGGAAAAAGCAGGTCCTTATATAGTCGGAGCCTTTGACGATGGTTTACCTGGATGGCTTGCCAGTTCCTTTGGCGAAAATAGGCGGGTGTCAAACGGGTGTATGTATTGAAAAGCTCCCTGTAGGTAAGAAATCCGTGCAGAATTTTGGAGGCAATTGTAAAACTGAGTGATTCATGCATTGAATAGGATCAAAGTCGGGGTAAAATCAGGTAAAAATCGGGGAATTAAAAATATTTCGAACGGCCACTTTTTTGATTTCCCTGATTTTTAAGGTTTTACGCAGAAGAATCATTGGGAAATAAAATTTTGAAAATCTTTCGCAATCGATTGTTTGGAGGATAGGAAAACATTTTCTAATTTTCGAAGGTATTCATGAATTGAATATCTACAATAGGTTTAATAGGTTTGAGAGCTAGAAAAGGTTGGGGTAATACTCCAACCTTTTTTGTTTTTTTAGCATCAACGCTTAGCTTAACGTTCCCAAATTTAAATTCCAATGAGGATTTCGCTCTCCAGGTTGTTAATGCTCTTTATTATGCCTTTTGGCGTGATGACTTTTATTTCTTGTGAAAGCTCGGAATCAAAAAAGGAAAATGAAGAAGTGGTGTCAACTTCCGAGGAAGAAATGACCAAATACATCGATCAGCTGGATTTGGCTTTGGCACAAAACTCATCCTGGTTCTCCCATTGGTCAGTTAAAGTTGGAGCTTTTGAGGGTTCTGATTTTACCCTCGTTTTGACTGACTCAATAGATCCGATGGAAATGCCTGAGAAAAATCCGATCCTGATCGATGATCCGCTTTTCCCTTACCAGCTTCTTCACCCGTCCGGCAACGGAACCATGGATCTCTATTCGTATAAGGTGGAGGTTTCCGAAAATATCGACAAACCTTTTCTAAATCCCGACTCAGAAGTAATCTGGTATCGCAAAGACGGGATGAAAGAACGCTTACTTTTTATGGGGCCTTCGGGAATGTTCGAAGAGGGGGTGTGGCTGAATGAAAAGGAATTTTTGGTCTTGGGATATTTTCAGGATGATTTTGGATTCAGACCAATGGCTTGGTTGATTGATGTTGAAAATCATTTATTGAGGCAATTCCGATTGGAGAAAACTACTCCTGAATACGACTCTGAATCCTACATCAACCAAAAAATCAAACTGGTAGATCTAAGTTAAAATGGATTTCAAAGAGGTTTTGGGATTTCTGGAGAGGGGGATTCAACTTCCATTGCCTGGTAAGGACGCTCATTTGCAGATGTCGCCTAATCCGGTGGATTTGAGAAGATTTGATTCTAAAATTCCGCTTGATCACAGGAAAGGCTCTGTTTTGATTTTGGTTTACCCGGAAAATGGAAAAGCTTATTTCCCTTTGATCAAGAGACCTGAATATCCAGGCATTCACAGCGGCCAGATTGCTTTTCCGGGTGGAAAAATGGAACCAGGTGATAAGGACGAAGTTCAAACTGCATTAAGAGAAGCCTCAGAAGAAGTTGGGATCTATCCTGAAAATGTTCGAATAATTGGTCGAATGAGCGATTTATTCATTCCAGCCAGCAACTTTTTAGTAAGTCCGGTTTTAGGATTTTCTGAGTCTCGGCCTGATTTTGTGCCCGAAGAGCGGGAAGTCTCCCGAATCATCCCAACTGCTCTAAGTGGTCTTTTTCATCCGGAGCTGAGAAAGCGAAAAGTATTGGAATTCAGCGATGACTTCCGCTTGGATACGCCATATTTCGAGGTGGATCAGGAGATGGTTTGGGGTGCAACAGCGATGATTTTGAGCGAACTCATCCAGCTTTTGGAAAATGGGAAGCAGTAAATTTTAGCCTTTCTGACCTTTTGTTGGTATTGTTGTAACTGGTTTTACCCTTTAAATTATGGAAGAAAATACTCCACTGATTACCAACGATGCAGTAGTTTTTGGCTTGTTGATGACTACGCTGGCGTTGGTTTTTGCAACGGCTTCGAGTGACAAACCCTTCTGGAAGAAATTCTATTCAGTAGTTCCTACTGTCCTTCTCTGTTATTTTATTCCTGCGTTGTTCAATTCCTTTGGATGGATTTCAGGTGAATCTTCCGGATTATATAAGGTTGCCAGCAGATATTTACTTCCAGCCTCCCTTGTTCTTTTTACCATCAGCATTGACCTGAAGGCAATTTTGAAATTGGGTCCTAAGGCTCTTACCATGTTCTTGGCAGGTACAGTCGGGGTCATGTTTGGTGGCCCGTTAGCCTTATTCACAGTGGGAATGATTAAACCGGAGTTACTTGGTGGAAGCGGTCCCGATGAAGTTTGGCGTGGACTCTCTACCATTGCCGGTTCCTGGATCGGTGGAGGTGCCAATCAGACTGCTATGTTGGAAGTTTTTGGAGCTAGTTCCACTTTGTTTGCTCAGATGATTGCAGTGGACGTGTTGGTTGCAAACCTTTGGATGGCGTTTTTGCTGTATTGGGCTGCAAAACCTGAAAGAATAGATCGCTTTTTTAAAGCTGATACCAAGGCTATTTATGAGTTGAGAGACAAGATGACCCTTGTGCGTGAAAGTACTATCAAAATTCCTACTCTTACAGACATCCTGATCATTCTCGGGATTGGGTTTGGGGTTACCGGGTTTTCCCACTGGATTGCTGATATTTTAGCTCCATTTTTTGGAACTAACTATCCTCAACTCAAGCAGTATTCACTCGATTCAGTTTTCTTTTGGATCGTAGTTATTGCCACGACAGCTGGCTTGTTGCTTTCATTTACCAAGGCCAGAAAGCTTGAAGGTGCAGGTGCCTCTAAAATTGGCAGCGTATTATTGTATGTTTTGGTGGCGACTATCGGAATGCAAATGGACTTGATGGCTGTTTTTGATAATCCTGTTTTATTTTTAATCGGGATTCTTTGGATGTTTTTTCACATTCTCATTATGTCTATCGTTGCTTATGTGATCAAAGCACCATTTTTTTACGTTGCAGTAGGATCACAAGCCAATATAGGAGGAGCAGCTTCTGCTCCGATTGTTGCATCCGCTTTTGATCCTTCTCTTGCTCCAGTGGGAGTTTTATTGGCTGTGTTGGGATATGCAATTGGTACGTATGGAGGATACCTTTCAGGTTTGATGATGCAGGCTATTTCCGGAGGATGATGAAACATAATCGCGAACTCATATTTATTTGCACAGGTTCGGATTGTAAAAAATCCGGAGGGAAATCTATACTCAAAGAACTCAAATCAGAATGTAAAGAAGGACCTCTGAAAGGAAATCTGAAATTGATTAAAACCAAATGCCTCGATATGTGCAAATCTGCCCCGGTTGTTATCATCGGAGATCACTTTTGCAAAAAGGCTACTTCAGAAAAAGTATTGGAGAAAATAAAAAAGTCCTGATCGTTCAGGACTTTTTTATTAAATCTTGGTTGTTTTTACAGCCGTTCCGCATGCTGTTACCATCAGCATTCCTTCTCGAATAGTCTCATAATCCAGGTCAATCCCAATAATTGCATTTGCTCCGAATGCCTTGGCTTGCCCTTCCATCTCAGCCATCGCAATAGACTTAGCTTCCCGAAGAACTTGTTCATAGGAGGAGGATCTTCCTCCAACGATGTCAGTAATGCTTGCGAAAAAATCTTTAAAAACGTTTGCTCCGATAATTGTTTCTCCGGAGACAATCCCCAGATACTGATCAATTTGGTAGCCATCCAGCGTGTTGGTTGTTGTTATTATCATAAGGTTTTATTGGATTTTTAAATGGGTTTAAGATTTGTATGAGACGATAAAGATCAAGCTTTTGTTTTTGAAGCTTCAAAAATGAGGAATAATTGTAACTGATAAAAGAAGGAATTGGTGGGTAAAATAGTATTTTCAATTCTATAAAATCTAGGAAGGGAAGTTTATAAGTTATATTTTTAGTTCACTAAACACTAATTTCGAAAGAGGCTGTCTAAAGAGGAGTAACAACAAGTTTTATGAATCAATTTAAACAGTTCGATATTTCTGATTTTTTTGATGCGATTCAGGAACCGCTCTTTTTGATCGATTCAGAGGATATTATTTTTTTCAATACTTATTTCAAAGGGAACTTTGAATTATTGAAGGATCAATGGAGAGAGTTCTTTTTTGATAAAAAAATTATAGAAAATCTCGAGAATTTTTTTGAATCCGGAGATCTTCCCAAAGGCAATTACATCAATTCGATCAAAGACAAATCAGGAAAGCTCCAAAAGTATGAATGGAGTTTTATGAACCTTCCATCCGATTACTCCTCCCGTTTCCTCGTGGTAAGAGGCAGCAGAATGAAATTCTTTTCCGTGGATTTTCAGGATGGAGATCTGGTAAATAATGAAGCTATTGTAAACCAAGAACTTGGCTATATCCAGAGTATTCTCAGTAACAGCCACGACTTGATAGCGATTTTAGATGAGACAGGAAAATATAAGTTTATCAGTCCTTCAGTAAGTGAAAAACTGGGCTTTCAAGTCGAGGACATTGTGGGGAAAAATTATCAGGACTTTGTAGCAGGCGGGATCATTGAAATTATAAAAGGCCATGTGCCGGATGTCTTAAAGACAAGGAAAGAAGTAAATATTGATTTTTGGATCCATAAGAAAAACGGCGAAAAAATCTACATCGAAAGTTTTGCGAAAAACCTTCTGGCCGATCCTCAAATTCAAGGAATTCTCTTCAGTGCCCGTGACATTACCGATTACGTTGAAACAGATCTTTCCTTGCAGCGGAGATTTGAAATTGAAAATCTGATCAATAAAATATCTACTAAACTAATAAATAGCCGACCTCAGGATTTGGAGGCTAATTTCAATGAATCACTCAAAATTTTCAGTGGGTTTCTCAAATCCAAGAACTCTAAAATTTTTATCCTAAATAAGGAAAAGCAAAAGTTTGAACTCCTCAAAGAAAGGAAAATGAATCCTGAAATTTCAGGCCGATTTCTGGAAAAATGTCAGGAACAAATTGGGAATTATAGAGATGTCCTGGAGGAAGGGAAAGTTAAATTATTGAATCAAACCGCTCTTGATGAGTTTTCTGGTCTTCTTTTGATTCCGATGATTTCTTCATCCAGAATTTTGGGAGTGATCAGTTTTGAGTTGGATTTTACAGTTTTTCAATTTGCAGAAAAAGAGCTCCAGATACTCAAACAACTCGGAGATATTTTGGCAGGAGTCTATGTAGGAAGTCAAATGACCAGGAGGATTGAGCGAAATGAAAACCTGCTCACAACAACAGAAATCCTTTCAAAATCAGGCTCTTGGACATTTAGCACTTTTCGAAATCGCTTCTTTATGTCCGGTGGTTTATCCAGCTTATTTGGAATGGGAAATCAGCCGGTCACTGCAGAATTTGCAACTTTGATCTATCAAATAGACAAACCCTACCGGAAGGAGTTTGTTAGAAATCTGAAGATGGTAATTAAGAATCCCGGCAAATCCTCGGGAGAATTTATCATTACCAGTAAGGAAGGAAAATCGATAGATCTCAGCTATGAGATCGAATCTAAAAAAGATTTTTTGACACAAGGAATTGAGATTTTTGGTTTCTGTAAGGATATCACCAACATGAGGGATGCTGACAATTATCTGAGATTGCAATCTCAGATTTTGGCTCAGGTGAGTGACCCGATCGTGGTAACCAATCTCAATCTTGAAGTGATTTACCTGAACGAAGCGGCTATTCAGGTTTGCTGTCCGGATACAGCCAGATCTTTTACAGGTAAAATCGGCAATCTGATTAGCTTAGATCTAAAAGACGAACTCTCTTTTGGATTTATTGCTTCGAATTTGAAAATGGGTCAGTTGTGGAAGGGAATTGCATTTTTGGAAACATTGCATACTCAATTTTCCCCTTTTGAAATTTCTGCTCAAATTATTCATGCCGATGGGAAAGAAGGCATCGGTTTTTCTTTTATTCTACGCAGTCTTGCTGAGAAATATGAGAAC
>VFKK01000148.1 GCA_009885605.1 Cyclobacteriaceae bacterium
GGGTCAAGTTTTGTAACTCTTGAATTGCCTTCCCAATCCATTTTTGAATCGAGTTTAGCTTTTTAATTTCTTTTGGTTGGAAAGCCGGAGAAATGCCCAAAACCTGATTTGAAAGCTGATTGAATGCGTTTTGAAGCGCGGTAATTTTGGGAGAAATGGTTTTTGATTCCAAGATTGACCGGAAGTTATCCAACAGGTTTTTAAATTCAAACTCGTCTGAAATCGAATTTTTGAACGCTTCAATTTCCTTCAGGCTTTGGAGGATTCTGGTAAAATTTGTCGGCTCAATCCGGGCAAAAGAGGTCCGCATTTCCCAAAAGCTATTTCCGAATTTTTCCTGATAGGATTGGTAAATCCTGTACTCCTTCTCAAATTCCAACACTTGATTGTAATCAAATTTCAGAAGTTCGGAAGAAGCATCTAAACTCGGTTTTCCCAAATCAGCTTTCAGATACATTGCTTTCATAGGAATTCCGGCAGGTTTTTCATGGTAGAGTTCCTGTCGGAAAACCTCAAAATTCTCCGAAAGCCTAGAAATCGTTTTGGAAAGCTGAGAAATTTCACGCTCCAGCTGGATCGAATCTATTCCGCGATTTTGCTCCTGATATTGCTCAATGGATTCAATTTGCTTGCGGATCTTTTCAAAAAGTAATTTATGATCTGCCCGAAAATCATGTACCAAACCCAGAAAATCCCCGAATCCGGCTTTTTCCATTCGCTCAAAAACCACATCCAAAGCGGCTCGCTTTTGAGATACAACCAACACTTTTTTTCCTCGGGCAACATAATCTGAAACCAGGTTTGCAATCAACTGAGACTTTCCTGTTCCCGGAGGTCCTTCTACCACGAGACTTTTTCCCTGACGAACCTGAACAAGGACATTTTCTTGGGAGGCATCGAGAGGGAAAACCGGAAAAAGCTGATCTTCTCTCGGAATTGGCTGTTTTTCACCAAAAGCGAAATACTGGTGGAATAACTTCTCCAGCGATAAATCACCCATTTTCTCCATCAATTCCTCATATTCCCGGAACAGGAAACTCCCCTTTTGAGAGAATTGGCCAATCAAAGCATATGTTTTCAGGCTGATTTTCCCATCCTGAAAACGGTTAGAATCCAAACTGATTTGGGAATTCGGAAAGGGAGAAATCTGATCTTCAAAGAGAGTTGAACTCAGTTGAATTGAGAAATTCTCTTGTAAGATTTGGGTAAGTTGTGTTCGTAATTCAGTGGGATCCTCAGACAGATTTTGCAAACCTTCATCCAGTTTTCCGAGGTTCAGTTCATTTCCATAAGCATACCGGTAAGCGAGCAAAAAAGCAGGATTCCAAATCCATGAATCTGTCGAGTTCAGAATCCAATCTCCCTTTTCTTTTCCAAGACTGATCGGCAACATTAAAAGCGGAGCTCTTAAAACTTGCCCGTTTATCAGCTTTCCCTCCACAAATGGCCAAGCTAGAAAAAGAGATTGATCGCCCGTTTCCTCCTGTGTCAATTGATCACGGAAGGCAATTCGGGATAGATTTTTGGAAAGCGTGTTGACATCTTCTCTTCTGGGATCCGATTCAGGAATCAGGTGAATTCGCTTTTTACCCTGGATAAACTTTCGCAGAATCTCGAAAGCCGATTCACCATTTAAAAAATCGAATTCTTTCAAATCGATCATACCCTGACTTTCAGTTCGGGGCAAATACAAAGACCGGTTTTTGGTAGATAGATCGGTTAGCCGATTGAGATAAGTCTGAAAAATAGATTCAGGCATTTACTTGAAAGGTGAGTCCTTTTCTTTTGCCATTTGACGGTAAACAACTCCATCCATGAAAGATGGTAACCACTTATTTAGAAAGACTAAAAGTTTGCCCTGGAGAGTTAAAACCAAATCCCTTTTTCTTTTAAGAGTTGCCGCAAGGATAGATTCAGCCACTTTATTTGGACTCATCATTTGATTTTCATCTCTGGGGGATTCACCCTGAACAGTTCCATCTGCTTTCAAAGCATTATTTCGGATGTTTGAACTGGTAAATCCGGGACAGGCAACCAGCACATGGACACCTTTTTTCATAACTTCAGTCCGAAGCGATTCAAAAAAGCCATTCATTGCATATTTACTTGCCGTGTAAGCGGTTCTGGCAGGAGTTCCCCTATAACCATTGACAGAGGAAATTCCAATGATCGAACCTTTGCTTTCCAAAATAGCGGGAAGGCAATATTTTGTAGCATAGACGGTTCCCCAAAAGTTTGTATTCATTACTTTTTTGAATACTTGTAAATCAATATCCTGAAAAAGTGCTCGCATGGAGATTCCTGCATTGTTGATCAGAATATCAATTTGGCCAAACTCTCGGATGACATCTTCTGCCATTCTCTTGTTGTCAGCTTCCGAACCGGCATCTGCAAGTACAGGAAAAACCTCTATTCCGGCATCCTGAAGCTTTTTTGCAGCTAATTCAAGCTTCTCCGGACTTCGCCCTGTTATGACAACTTTGGCCCCCTCGTTTCCAAAAACTAAGGCGCAAGCTTCTCCAATGCCTGAGGTGGCACCGGTGATAATGACGACTTTATTTTTTAATCTCATGAGCAGATTTCGATTCCAAAGATAGGAAATTGACAGTTTTTATTCTTTACCCGGGACTAAAGTAGTAAAGGTTTAAAGGAGATTATAAATATGAGGGGCATGATTTTAAAACAGAATTTAATTTCGGAAGAAAATTTACCCAAGTAGAAAGTCAATTGGAATGAGTGAAAGGATTTAGAGATAACAAGACCAAAGGCTAAGTGCCCTTTTTTTCCTAATTTTGCAGCCATGTCGCGAAAAATGAAAAATAAAGTCATCGAAAACCTCCTGATTGAGCGGATTGCTGCCGAAGGTAAATGCGTTGGGCATCACGAGGGGAAGGTGGTATTTGTAGCAAATGTTGCTCCCGGGGATGTCGTAGACGTACGGGTAACAAGAGGAAAAAGCTCTTTTGTGGAAGGCGAAACAATCAAGTTTCACGAGTTTTCCAAAGATCGAATTGAGCCTTTCTGCAGCCATTTCGGTACTTGCGGTGGTTGTAAATGGCAACACATTAACTACGATCTGCAAAAAGACTACAAGCGACAGCAGGTAGTGGATCAATTTGAGCGGATTGCAAAAGTGCCGATTCCGGAAGTAATGCCAACTCTTGGATCGGAAAAAACTCAATACTATCGCAACAAGATGGATTACACTTTCAGCAATAAGCGATGGCTGACGCTGGAAGAAATCAAATCAGGGGCTGAATTTGAGCGAAATGCATTGGGCTTTCACATCCCTAAGATGTTTGACAAGATCATCGATATCGATCAATGCTATCTGCAGGGTGGAATTTCGAATGATGTAAGAAATGATCTGAGAGCGTTTGCCCGGGAAAATAACCTGAGTTTTTACGATATCCGAAATCAGTCTGGCCTGCTGCGCAATCTGATCATACGAACCACAAGCACCGGACAGACTATGGTGATTGTCCAATTCGGAGAAAATGACCCGAATTCAATTGATCTTGTGATGGAGTTTTTGAATGGAAAATTCACTGAAATCACATCCCTTCTTTACGTAATCAACACCAAAGGAAACGAGACCTTCAACGATTTGGAACTTGTTACTTTCTCAGGATTACCCTACATCGAAGAGGAAATGGAAGGTCTCAAGTTCCGAATCGGACCTAAATCCTTTTACCAAACCAACTCGGAACAGGCTTATGAACTGTATAAAGTCACCCGTGATTTTGCTGGTCTGACAGGTGACGAGGTGGTCTATGATCTTTACACGGGAACCGGAACGATCGCCAATTTTGTTGCCAAGCAAGCCAAGCAAGTAATTGGAATCGAGTATGTGGAAGCTGCAATTGAGGATGCAAAACTCAATTCACAAATCAACGGTTTGGACAATACGCTCTTCTATGCCGGCGATATGAAGGACATGTTGAATGAAGAATTCATCGCAAATCACGCCGCTCCTGATGTGATCATCACCGATCCGCCACGAGCAGGAATGCATGAAGACGTAGTGAAAATGCTTATCAGATTAGCTGCTCCGAAAATCGTGTATGTGTCCTGCAATCCGGCAACTCAGGCTCGTGACGTGGCTATTTTGTCTGAGAAATATTCGGTTGAAAAACTACAGCCGGTAGATATGTTTCCACAAACCTATCACGTAGAAAACATCGTACTCTTAACACTCAAATCATGATATCCGATTTCAATGATCCTGAACTAAGCGGGAAATATCTCGGCACCATTACTAGTGATTTTGTGAAAATCTCCGATGTGCTGAAGGATGCTTCCTACCAGATTCGCTCGCGCAAATTCTCAGATTATCCGATTTTTCCGATCTCCAAAGAGATGCAACCCATCGGTAAAATCTTCATCGGAAAAGCTGAAAAAGAACTGGACTGGAACTACTTCGTCACCTATCTGGATGAGTTTGTACAGCGAACTCTCATCGGGGAAGAAGCAGTAGAAGACTTCAAAAATGCCTACAAAGACCCTGATGAATTTTGCTGTTTATTCGTGATGGACGGAGCCTTTACCCGATTTGTATTCATCCCTTATCCGAACGATTAAGAAGATTTTAACGCATAAAAAAAGCTTTACCCATCATTCAGGTAAAGCTTTTTTGTTTTTTGATAATCAGAGGAATATCATCTTTTTGGCGAACTCATTATTGACATGGAAAACCTGTCTTTTTCAAGGTGAAAATCAAAAATGCTTCCAGCCCTGTGCTTTCAATTGCACGGCTGTTCCGCTTTTGGTTACCAGATATTTGCCTTCTTCAGGCTTCGTGATATGTCCGATAAAATGGATGTCTGGATGCTTTTCCAACTTCGTAAAATCCTTCTGATCAATCGTGAAGAGCAACTCATAATCCTCTCCGCCATTCAACACACAAGTGATCGGATCCAGGTTCAATTCGACTGCCGTATCAAAAGTCTGCTTGTCGATCGGAAGCTTATCTTCATAGATCGTCGCTCCCACTTTTGAAGCTTTGCAAATGTGAAAAATCTCGGAAGCAAGTCCGTCCGAAACGTCGATCATACTTGTCGGAACCACTTCCATTTCCCGCAATTCATGGATGATATCCATCCGCGCATCGGGCCTGAGTTGGCGACCAGTTACCACGGTATATTTTTCCAAATCGGGTCTCATATCCGGGTTTGCAAGATAGACTTGCTTCTCTCTTTCGAGAACTTGAAGTCCGATCAAAGCTGATCCCAAGTCACCTGTCACGCAAAGAATATCATTCACTTTGGCACCAGATCTATAACTGATTTGCTCCTTTTTAGCTTCGCCAATGGCGGTCACCGAAATCATCAAACCACTTCTGGAAGCAGTCGTATCTCCTCCGATTAAGTCAACACCGTAATTTTCACAGGCAGCATTGATCCCTTCGTAAAGCGCATCAACCGCCTCCACGGAGAATCGATTCGAAACTGCGATGCTAACCGTGATTTGCTTTGGAATTGCATTCATTGCTGCAATGTCTGAGACGTTGACAGCAACTGCCTTGAAACCCACATGAGTCAAAGGAGCATAGGAAAGATCAAAATGCACGCCTTCCAACAAGAGATCAGTCGTCACTACTTTTACATGGTCTCCGGCATCAATCACTGCCGCATCATCTCCGATGCCTTTGATGGTTGAGCTGTTTTTAATAATTACTTTTTCATTCAGGTGATCAATCAGGCCAAATTCACCCAAATCACTTATTTCTGTTCTTTTCTCTGACATGATTATGATTTATGATTTAATAGTTATCGGTTTACTAGCGAATGTATAGTTTGGGAATCAGGCCGAAAATTCAGGTTTCCACTTTTCATTTTCAGGCCCGTCTTATCCAATTTTTCAATCTTCCAATTTTAAAATGTTCCAATTCTAATACCTTTCAACCTTACTACTTTCCAACCTTTCAACCCCTCTCCTGACATAATTCCACCAAAACACCATTGGTGCTTCGGGGATGCAAAAATACGACTAATTTATTGTCGGCACCGAGTTTGGGAGTTTCATTGAGGATTTCAAAGCCCTCAGCTTTCAATCGCTCCACCTCTGCCAGGATATCCTTCACGTCAAACGCGATGTGATGAACACCTTCTGACTTTCGGTCAATAAATTTTGCAATGGGACTGTCGGGGCTTGTTGCTTGAAGCAATTCCACTTTGGTATCTCCAATCTGGTAGAAAGAGGTCTCTACTCCTTCTCCTTCAACCAGTTCGGTTTTAAAATGAGATTTACCTAAGAGTCTGGCAAACAATTCATTCGATTTTTCCAGATCCGCAACAGCAATCCCGATATGTTCAATTTTCCTCATGATTTAATGATTTTGCTCAGGTTATAATTTTGTATCTTTATGGCTGAATCATTTTTCGGGTCAGCTTGTTAAAAGCTCATCTGCACACACTCCAATATAAAGGTATAAAGATATGATAATCGTTTCCGACAAGGCCAAAGAGAGAATTCTTGAGCTAAAGAAAGAAGAAGGTCGTACTGAAAATGAAAATATTCGTGTTTCCGTCAAAGGTGGTGGCTGTTCAGGATTGATGTATGACCTGGGATTTGACGCAATATTGTCCGATACAGACCATGTGTTTGAAGATAAAGGAGTAAAAATCCTGGTAGATCGCAAAAGCTTGCTATATCTGGCCGGAACAGTTCTTGAATTTTCAGATGGATTAAACGGCAAAGGCTTTCAATTTGTAAATCCGAATGCAAGCAGAACCTGCGGTTGCGGGGAAAGCTTCTCAGTATAAGTACCATTTAACGAACTCTTAAAAGGCAACCTCAACAGGTTGCCTTTTTTTTGTGGCTGACAAAAGTTAAAAGACTCATTTTTTGGCTTTCAAATCTGATAATTGATTCCCCTTATTTATTTCTGGAGAAAAATCAGCTAGGGCTGTGGTGCTTCAGAAGGGTGGCTTTGGTTTTTCTACAAAAGCGGTTATCCAAAATTCGCCTCAATCCTTACCTTTGCCCACGACAAATTTTACCCAAATATGGAAGATCAAATCAAACACGTTCAACTCAATGACCTGCACACAGCTCTTGGCGGCAAGATGGTGCCTTTCGCCGGTTTCAATATGCCAGTGCGATACAGTTCGGATATGGAAGAACACCTCTGCGTGCGCAATGGAGTTGGGGTTTTTGATGTTTCCCACATGGGAGAGTTCATGGTGGAAGGACCTGAAGCGCTGAATTTGATTCAAAAAACAACTTCAAACGATGCGTCCATACTTGTCGATGGACAGTGTCAATATTCTTGCTTCCCAAATGAAACAGGGGGAATCGTCGACGATCTGATTGTCTATAAGTTTGCTGACGAAAAATACATGCTCGTCGTAAACGCTTCCAATATCGAAAAGGATTGGAACTGGGTAAATTCCCACAACACCATGGGCACTAAGCTGACGAATATCTCTGAAGAGTATTCACTTTTTGCAGTGCAAGGACCAAAGGCAGTCGAAGCAGTGCAATCTCTGACTCCTGTCAATCTATCTGAAATTAAGTTTTACCATTTCACAGTCGGTGAGTTTGCCGGTGTGAAAGACGTGATCATCTCCGGAACCGGCTATACCGGTGCAGGTGGTTTTGAGATTTATGTGAAAAATGAAAATGCTGTGCATGTCTGGAATGCGATTTTCGAAGCAGGAAAACCCTTTGACATCAAACCTATCGGTCTGGGTGCAAGAGATACGTTGAGACTTGAAATGGGGTATTGCCTATATGGAAATGACATCACCGACACCACTTCCCCTATTGAAGCAGGTCTGGGCTGGATCACCAAATTCACCAAGAATTTTACCAATTCCGAAGCGCTGAAAAAGCAAAATGAGGAAGGCGTAACCCGCAAATTGGTAGGCTTTGTAATGCAGGAAAGAGGAATCCCCAGAGGGCATTACCCAATCGTGAACGAAGCAGGAGAACCAATAGGTGAAGTAACTTCCGGAACTCAATCTCCAAGTATGGGTTTGGGAATCGGAATGGGCTATGTGAAAACAGCATACAGCAAGCCGGGCACAGAAATCTTCATTCAGGTGAGAAACAAGAACCTGAAAGCAAAAATCGAAAAACTCCCTTTGCTGAAAGCTTGATGAGAAAAGTTGAGGTCTGCTTTAGTCCCGAATTGATTCATTTGTATGAATTGGAAGGCAAAATCGTGGTGGTGGTTGATATTTTTCGCGCCACTTCTACGATGGTGGCCGCTTTGGCGCATGGAATCACCGAGATTAAAACTTTCGCAGAACTGGAAGAATGCTTGGCGATTTCTGATCAGGGCTATCTGATTGCCGGGGAAAGAGATGGTCTGACAGCACCAGGTTTTGAAATGGGTAATTCTCCTGTAGCCTATTTAAATGGTGATTTTGCAGGGCGTAAACTCGCTATGACCACCACCAATGGCACTCAGGCGATTCATAAATCAGCGGGAGCGTTTGAAATTCTGATCGGCGCTTTTCCTAACTTCGCAGCGACCACCCGATACATTCAGTCTCTGGAGAGAGATGTGCTTATTCACTGTGCAGGCTGGAAAGGAAGGTTTAATCTGGAAGATTCTCTTTACGCAGGAGCGCTTGTAAAAGCTTTGGAAAAATCTCATTCCCCTGAGGAAGACGGTGCTTTGGCCATGCTGGCACTTTTCGAAAAAGAAGGCCATGATTTAAAAGGTTTCCTTTCGCAGGCTTCACATGCCAAGCGTCTCCAAAATCACCATATCGAAAATGATATCGATTTTTGCCTCACATTGGATTTGTATAATTTGGTTGTGAAAATGGACGCAAGAGGATTTTTGGTCAAAGCCTGAGAAATTAGAATTGGAAAAATCCTTTTCAAATGTGACCGAAGTCATGATATTTCCAGAGCTTTTTAAGTCGAATTACCCACCATCAAATTTTAAAAAACCATGATCAAAAAACACCCATTAACCGAAGAATTCCCTGAGTTTGCAGAGAAGATTCATGAGCTGAAAGTCGAGGATGAAGATTTTAAAGAGCTTTACAATGAGTATGATGAATTGGACCACGAGATCTATAATATCGAGTCTGAAGTAGACCCAACATCTGACGAAGTTCTGAATCAACTTCGCATTGAGCGATTAAGAATCAAAGACGAGATTTACGAAATATTAAAAGAAGAAGACGAAGAAGAATAAACCCTAAAAAAGCCCGGACTTTCCCTTCGGGCTTTTTTAGTGCTTTCGTTTTGGTTCTTATTTCTTTGCCAAAGGCCTCAGTTCCACTTTTCTGAAAAATATCTCTGCGCCTTCAGATTGAATTTGAATGCGGCCTTTGCTTGGCTTCACGCTAGTAGCATGATTTACCAAAATTCCATTCAGGTAAATGGTAATCTCATCTCCTTCCACCACACATTCCACTTTATTCCACTTACCTACCGGCTTCTCCACATCCTGTGAACCACGGAAGCCGATCACGTCTTTCCAGCCCGGATCACGGCCATACCAATTGATCCTGCCGCCATTGATGGTTGCAAGTTCTCCGCCGGGTTGAAAAATATACGAACTGCCCTGCTTTTGCGGTGCCACCGGGCTTGTAATGCTGAAGTTTCTGCTTCCATCACCCACCACAATAAAATCGCCTGTTCCGCCCTCTATCAGCTGGCATTCTATGGAATGCATCCAAATTCCATCAGATGCCCCATCCTCTCCGATCGAATGCAGGAGGATGCCTGAATCGCGGGCATTTTCCAATCTGGGAGCAAAGGTTTTTCCTCCCCATTTGAATTCGACAAGAAGTCGATAATTTTCAAATTCTTCATTGGTAGTGATTCCGCCCCACTCCTCTCCTGAAATACGGATCATTCCATCCTGAACCGTAAACACATTCTTTGGATCAATATCTCGTCCCCGATTTTGCACAAATTTGTACCATCCCTCCAGGTTTTTACCATTGAAGAGCGTGACTTTATTTTTGACTCCTTGATTGGACTGGTTTTGGGAAAATGCCGTGATTGAGAAAATCAGCAGGATAGATACCAGGAGGACTTTTTTCATAGGGTATTTTGGGTTTTTAAACAAAGGTTAATTAAAGAATGGATGATGGAGAGTTTTTCCCATTGAGTTTGACAAAAGCTTCGGCAGCAGGCACTCCAGCTTCCATGCCCCGGAATTTCTCCATCGCTTCATGA
>VFKK01000290.1 GCA_009885605.1 Cyclobacteriaceae bacterium
ATCCATGGACATCATCTGCGCAACTTTCAGGGCGGAGCCCTTCAATTCACTCAGGGATTTGTAGATATCTGTCGCATTGTTAGCATGGAGTTCTTCCTTGTCCATGGAAGGGTTCACCATTTTTTTGGCGTAATGCTTCATGTAGTTGCCACCGACTTTCGCTCCGGTGGAAATAAACTTTGCCGCTCGCTGCACTTTGGTCACCGGTATGGCTCCCTGTTCTTTCAATTTTTCGGGCATGATTTATTTGGATTGATAAAGGAACTTGGCAAAGTCAAGAAATGAATCCAATGCACTTTTCCCCATCAGGTCGAAAGCGAGATTCACTGATTTTTCAATTGCAGCGTCGGTTTTTTCAAACTTTGGAGATCTGTCATCCAGCCAATATCTGAACACAAACCAAGTTTGAAACCAAAGTGCTTCATCGTATCGATCACTGATGATTGGCCTGCTGGCGATCTCCTCCGTTTCTTTCCCTTCGAGCACGATTTCATTTGCAAAGTCCTTAAACTTCTGCTTAAACTCAGAAGCCTCCTTAGGCAAATTCATCAAAGTCTGTGACTTGCTTTCGTAAAGGCTCAGGAGATAAGATCTGTTTTTCTTCAATTCCTCAATCCAGGTGAAAAGGAAACTAAGAAATTTTTCCCTCGCACTGTATTCTCTGAAGATTTCCTGTGATTCTACCTGGCGAATAGTTTCATCAAAAATTTCAACCCAAATCGCCGACTTAATAGATTCGAAAGAAGTGAAATAGGTGTAAAACTCTTCCTCCTTCATCTTCAAATCTTTGGCAAATTTGAAAACTGACTTGGGTGCCGAGCCATGCTCCAACACATAATTTTTATATCCTTCCAGAATAACGATTCTGAGATCCTTCTTTGCTGCCTTCTTAGCTGTTGTAGTTTCCATGAGTTTTGCTAAAATCTAAGTCGTTAACACTCAAAGGAGACTTCAGGTTTAGAAAAGTCATAAAAAAACCGGAGTCTTTCGATCCGGTGCTTTGTTTTAGCTTTTTACTTTCTCTACTACAAGATTATGATTGGTGTAAATACAGACATCAGCTGCGATATGGAGGCTTTCCCTCACCATTTCCTCAGCGGTGAGATGCGGTGCAAATTTCTTCATCGCTCGTGCCGCAGATTGAGCATACATACTTCCGGAACCGATCGTGGCAATCTCCATATCCGGATCGATTACATCCCCGTTTCCGGAAATGATCAAAATATCATCTTTGTCCGCTACGATCATCATCGCTTCGAGTTTACTTAACATTCTGTCAGTTCTCCATTCTTTCGCCAGTTCCACTGCAGCCCGCTTCATATTATTTCCAAAAGCACCAAGCTTCTCTTCGAATTTGTCTAAAAGAGTGAAAGCATCAGCAGTTGATCCGGCAAAACCTGTCACGATTTTCCCTCCTTGCATGACGCGAATTTTTTTCACTGTACTCTTTGCAACCGTATTTCCCAAAGTGGCCTGACCGTCCGCACCTATTACTACTTCCCCGTTGTGGCGAATCGCAACGACGGTGGTTGATTTAATTTTTTCCATGTTTGACAATTATAAAGTTAATGGGTGAACAAGTTAATGGTCAGCAAAAATAGAATTTCGAGCAACTTGAAAATTTTATTGTCCGATCTCAATATCTACCCACCAGTTTCAACAACCATACTAAAAGCAAAAAGTCCTGAAATCAGGACTTTTTGGCAGAAATTCTATTTCTTAAATCAGGATTCTGACCGGATCTTCGAGCAAACCTTTTAAAGTAAGCAAGAAAGCGGAACCAACCGCTCCGTCCACGACGCGGTGATCGCAAGACAATGTAACCTTCATCAGGTTTCCGATTTTCATTTGACCCTCTTTTACTATTACTGTTTCTTTAATCCCACCTACTGCAAGGATACAAGCGTCGGGCGGATTGATAATCGCAGTGAATTCATCGATTCCAAACATCCCTAAGTTGGAAATGGTGAAGGTATTTCCTTCCCAGTCTTTTGGCTGAAGCTCTTTGGTTTTAGCTTTCCCTCCAAGGGTTTTCGCCTGATTGGAAATTTGTGAAAGAGAAAGACTGTCTGCAAATCTGATTACAGGCACTAAAAGTCCTTCTTCTACAGCAACTGCCATCCCGATATGAATGTGATCGTTGTAACGAATTTTATCGCCCAACCAGCTTGAATTTACTTTTGGATGCTGACGCAAAGCCGATGCACAAGCTTTGATCACCAAATCGTTGAAGGAGATTTTCACCGTAGAAATCTCGTTCATACTTTTTCTCGCCTCGATTGACTTGTCCATGTTGATTTCCATGGTCAGGTAGAAATGCGGCGCTCCGAATTTACTTTCTGCAAGTCTCTTTGCGATTACTTTTCTCATTTGAGAAACCTTCTCTTCACGGAAACTTTCCTGTCCTAGTGCAGGTCCACTTGCGACAGCAGGAGCTGCAGCAACAGGAGCAGCGGCAGGCACGAAATTCTCAATGTCTTTTTTTACAATTCTTCCTCCCTCACCGGAACCACTGATTTGACGAATGTCAAATCCCTTATCCTCAGCGATTTTCTTAGCTAATGGAGAAGCTTTCACCCGATCCCCTTCTTGTGCCAAAGAAACAACCTGTGCAGAGGATAGAGCAACGGATGGAGCAGCAGCCGGCGCCTCAATTACTGGAGGAACATCAGGAGTTTCGGCTTTTGCTTCGACCGGAACCGATGCAGGAGCAGAAGATTGGCCTTTTAAAAGTTTTTCAAAATCAGCCCCTTTTTCACCGATGACAGCGATTACTCCGTCTACAGGAACGCTGTCACCAGCCTGAACTCCGATGTAAAGCAAAGTACCATCTTCATAGGATTCAAGTTCCATTGTCGCCTTATCGGTTTCTACTTCGGCGATGATTTCACCTGATTTTACTATGTCCCCTACTTTCTTCAACCAAGCCGAGATTGTTCCCTCTTGCATCGTATCAGACATTTTTGGCATTGTGATTACAGTAGCATTGATGCCTGAAACATCGACTTTCTCTGCAGGGGTCTCGGTTTTAACTGGAATTTCTTCTTTTGCAACTGAAGCAGTTGCATCGATTACAGGAGCTGCTTCTTCCTTCTTCACAGGAGGTACTGAGGCAGAGCCGTTCAGCAAACTCTCATACGCTTCACCTTTTTCACCTATGATGGCGATGATTCCATTTACAGGCACTGAATCTTTTTCCTTTACTCCAATATATAGAAGGACACCTTCTTCGTAGGATTCAAGCTCCATGGTAGCTTTGTCAGTCTCCACTTCCGCCAGGATGTCTCCCGGTTTTACAGTATCTCCAACTTTTTTCAACCATGCAGCGATCACACCTTCCTCCATCGTGTCGCTCATTTTAGGCATTCTTATAATTTCGGCCATGAGTTATTGCTCTCTTATTCGTTTTTAAAGTGTCCAAAAATAGTTTTTATAAAGTCTTTATTCAAATATAAAACTTAATTTCCCGACGCATTTCAGCCATCCTGTCTCAATTATCTGACATGCCGCTACTCCAACACAGCTCATACACACGTCCTAAGTGGCTCTTCAATGGCCACCTCGAAACTATTTATCCGGCTATTTTTCGTAAAGTCGAACTGGTAAATCCAACCCGGGAACGAATAGACACCATTGATGGAGATTTCCTGGATTTGGATTGGTACAAAAACGGGAAATCTAAACTGGTGATCATCAGCCATGGTTTGGAAGGAAACAGCACCCGTCCCTACATGTTAGGAATGGCAAAAATATTTCTTCAGAATGAATTTGATGTCCTTACCTGGACTTTTCGTGGCTGTGGAGAAGAGCTCAATAAAAATGTAATTTTCTATCATTCGGGGGCGACCTATGATCTGGATCAAGTCGTGAAACATGCTGAAAAAGAATATGAAGAAATTTTTCTGGTGGGTTTCAGCCTTGGCGGAAATTTGACTTTAAAATATCTGGGAGAGAAAGGCGACAACCTTCCGAAGATTAAGAAAGGAGTCGCTATTTCTGTTCCACTTCACCTCGCAAGTAGCTGTGCAAAAATATCCGAGAGGGAAAATATTCTTTATTCGAAGCGTTTCCTTAAAACTTTAAAGAAGAAAGTAGTCAGTAAATCGCTGGAGCATCCAGATCAGATTCCTGTTGGTGTCCTGCGAAATGTGAAAACCTTGTCAGATTTTGATGATCTTTTTACCGGGCCACTTCATGGATTTGCAGATGCAAAAGAATACTATGAAGTGAATAGTTCCCTCTATTTTCTTGATCAAATTAAAGTGCCGTCACTCGTCCTGAACGCTCAAAATGATCCTTTTTTGAGCGAAAAATGCTTTCCGGTAAAATTGGCGAAGTCATTGGATTGGGTCACATTTGAATTCCCAAAACATGGAGGCCATGTCGGATTTAGCACCGATAATTCAAAAAATCACTACTATTCAGAACTGCGTGCGGTTGAATTTATAACATCGGTTTTCTAACTTCCCTCCTGATTCTCAAAACTTCCCAAAAATGTGCGGACGATATTCCCTGAGTAAAAGTAAAATTGAACTGGAAGAGCGATTTCAGGCAGAAATGTTGCCGGATTTCAAACCTCGATACAATGTAGCTCCGACGCAATTGGTGCCAGTCATTACCTCTCAGAGCCCAAAAGGATTCTCTTTTTTTTATTGGGGTATCACTCCTGATTTCGGAAAAAATAAACCAGTTGCTCAAAAACTTATCAATGCACGGGCTGAATCAGTCAATGATAAAGTCTCATTCAAAAGCTCTTTCGAAAAAAGGCGTTGCCTGATTCCGGCCGATGGATTTTACGAATGGAAAAAACTGGGCAAGAAAACAAAAATCCCGTACCGGTTCACTTTGAAAGAGGATGAATTATTTGCTTTCGCAGGAATCTGGGAAGAATATGAGACAGTAAACGGAGAGATTCAGCATACTTTTTTAATCCTGACGACTGGTCCCAATGATATAGTGTCCGAGATTCATGACCGGATGCCAGTGATATTGAATCGTCAAATGGAGAAAAAATGGCTCGATAATTATACATCCGAATCCGAACTTTTGGCAATGCTTCATCCCTATCCTTCTGATCAGATGCTGAGTTATACAGTCTCTCCTTTAGTGAATTCTGTCGAAAACGATGTCCCAAGTATCCTTCGGAAAACTTCCCCTGCCGATCAGCACGGCAATTATACCCTTTTTGGATAATTCGATTCTGATCCTCCCTTTTACCTTTTTGGATTAGTGACATATCTTCCGATATTCAAATCCATTTTGCAAAATAGACCCAGATAAAAATGAAAAAATCCCGGATCCTTGGTGTGGGACATTACGTCCCTGAGCGCATCGTAACCAACCAGGAACTCACTGAAATGATGAATACCACGAATGAATGGATCGTGGAAAGAACTGGAATTCAGGAGAGAAGATGGTTTACCCCGGGAATAGACACAGTTACAAGCATGTCGAAAAAAGCCACCGAAATGGCGCTCGAAAGAGCCGGAGTAAGTGCCAAAGAGATTGATTTCATTATTTTCGCTACTATAACTCCTGACTATTTTATTCCGGGAAACGGCGTGCTCCTCCAACGGGAGTTGGGAATGGGAACGATCGGAGCTCTTGACATTCGGAATGCATGTTCAGGGTTTATTTATGGCCTTTCGATCGCAGATCAGTTCATTAAAACAGGGATGTATAAAAAAATCCTGGTGGTTGGTGCTGAGATTCAGTCATCAGCTTTGGACAAAAGCGATGAGGGACGATCAAGTTCGGTGATTTTTGCCGATGGCGCCGGAGCAGCAATAGTGGGTGAGGTAGATTCGGATCAGCCGGGAATTCTTACAACACACCTTCATGCTCAGGGTGAGTACGCTGAAGAACTTTATTGTAAAGATCCTGGAAGCAGCCGGGAAGTAAGGCTTTCCCCAGAATTAATCGAATCAGGAAGTTTTCAGCTGAAAATGAATGGAAACACTGTATTTAAGCATGCAGTGGTCCGGTTCATGGAAGTAATCAACGAAGCCCTAGTAGCAAATAATCTCAATAAAGACGCAATTGACTTGCTTGTTCCCCATCAGGCAAACCTCCGAATCAGTCAATACATTCAGCAGAAGCTTGGGCTTCCGGATGAAAAAGTCTTCAATAACATCATGTATCTGGGAAATACTACCGCTGGCACTATTCCCATCGCTTTGAGTCAGGCCTGGGAACAGGGTAGAATCGAGGAAGGTGACCTAATTTGCCTTGCTGCTTTTGGCTCAGGCTTTACATGGGCTTCAGCTTTGCTCCGATGGTAAAATGAGTGAGAAACCTGAAAATCTCGATCTTAATTTCTGGCTTGACAAAGAATATCTCCAAAAGCATAACCGACTGAAAGCTGAGTTTTGGGGAATTTTGGGAAAAGTAGGAGACTCGGTGTCGTTGGCGGAAATTTCAATTACTCATCCAAGACCGAAAGGAAAAAAACTA
>VFKK01000345.1 GCA_009885605.1 Cyclobacteriaceae bacterium
CAACAATCCCATTGGGATGAAAACCTTTCCGTCTACGAAGTTTAGAAAAGGACTATTCTCCTGAATAATGTCAATTGTTCCTCGAAGAAGGGCAAACTTATAGGTGGTGCTTTTACTATCCCTTTCAATGATCTTACTGATATTTGAAAAAATCTCTTCATTCATGGACGTTGAAAATTAATTAGACCTAAAAATTCAATTTAACTCAAAGACTCTAAATGTCCTAAAACAAAAAAACCACAACCCTTGCGAGCTGTGGTTCTGAGTTTGGATCTATTGGTTCTTATTTTCCTCCGAGGGCATTGGCACCGGAGACGATCTCGAGGATCTCATTGGTGATGGCTGCCTGACGGGTTCTGTTATACATTAATCGAAGTTCTTTCAGAAGTTCTCCGGCATTTTCGGTTGCCTTATCCATGGCGGTCATTCGGGCGCCGTGCTCAGAAGCATTGCTTTCCAGAATGGCTTTGTAGAATTGCACTCTAAGGGCTTTAGGGACCAATTCCTGAATGATAAATTCTCTGGATGGCTCCAGTAAATAATCTGTATCAGGAGCTATTTCTCCCTTTATCTCTTCACTTGCCATTGGCAAAAACTGCTCCGTACGGATAACCTGAGTAGCGACGTTTTTGAATTCATTAAAAACCAAAACCACGTGATCGAATTCTCCCTTTACGAAAGAATTCATTGCATAATTGGCAGCATCCCGAATTTTGTCACTAGACAAATCATGAAACAAGCCCTGGAATTGCTCAATTATAGGATACTTTGATTTCTTAAAGAACTCAAATGATTTCTTTCCAATGGGCATGATCGTAATCTCCGCTCCGGAAAATTGACCCCCGATAGCGGCAGTAGTAGCCTTGATGACGTTGGTATTAAAAGCACCGCAAAGTCCTTTGTCTGAAGTGATCGGGATCAAAAGGACCTTCTTCATTTCTCGCTTTTCGGAATAGATCAAATCTAAATCTCCTTCGGATGCGGAAGAGACATTATTCAGAATGGCAGTCAACTTCTTAGAGAATGGACGCATCATAATGATTTTGTCCTGAGCTCTTCTAAGCTTCGCCGCAGATACCATTTTCATAGCTTTGGTAATCTGCTGTGTGGAGACTACCGAAGTGATCCTTTGCTTTACTTCCTTAAGATTAGCCATCAGTGGTTGCTTTGTACTTCTATATAAAACCCGGGAGGGATTAGCCTCCCGGAATTCAGTTCAATTATTTCGCGTATTTAGGAGCAAGCTCAGCCGCCGCAGTAGTCAACAACTTTCCTGCTCCGTCGATATCTCCTTTCAGGATCAATTGAAGTGCTTCAGGATAAGAAGCTGCCAACAAAATGTAGAACTCCTTCTCAAATGCTCTTGCTTTATCAACAGGAACGGTGTCCATCAGGCCTTTGGTAGAAGCATAAATGATTGCTACCTGATTGGCTACGGATACCGGTGCATACTGAGGCTGCTTCAGGATTTCCTGATTTCTTCTTCCTCTTTCGATCGTACGTTTGGTCGTTGCATCAAGATCAGAACCGAACTTGGAGAATGCTTCCAATTCACGGAATTGAGCCTGATCCAATTTCAAGGTACCGGCAACTTTCTTCATCGATTTGATCTGAGCGTTACCACCTACCCGGGATACGGAGATACCTACGTTGATCGCAGGACGTATACCGGAGTTGAAAAGGTTGGTCTCCAAGAAGATCTGACCATCCGTAATCGAAATTACGTTTGTCGGGATATACGCAGAAACGTCACCTGCCTGAGTTTCAATGATTGGAAGTGCAGTCAAAGAACCTCCACCTTTTACCAGATGCTTGATAGAATCCGGAAGATCGTTCATCTGACGAGCGATTGTGTCAGAGTTGTTGATCTTGGCAGCTCTTTCGAGAAGTCTGGAGTGAAGGTAAAAAACGTCACCAGG
The DNA here is from genome assembly GCA_009885605.1 of Cyclobacteriaceae bacterium. Classification (GTDB taxonomy): domain Bacteria; phylum Bacteroidota; class Bacteroidia; order Cytophagales; family Cyclobacteriaceae; genus Algoriphagus. The sequence goes on from VFKK01000345.1 coordinate 1,920, forward strand.
ATATGCTTCACGTCCCGGAGGTCTTCTCAACAAAAGAGAAACTTCACGGTATGCTACTGCTTGCTTGGAAAGGTCATCGTATACTACCAATGCCGGACGACCGGTATCTCTGAAAAATTCTCCGATCGCTGCACCTGTAAACGGAGCAAAGAACTGCATCGGAGCAGGGTCAGAAGCCGGGGCTGCTACTACTACTGTGAAAGGAAGTGCGCCGCCTTTTTCCAAAGCTGCAACAATACCTGCTACAGTGGAAGCTTTCTGGCCTATGGCTACATAAATACAGAAAACGGGCTCACCTCTCTCATAAAATTCTTTTTGGTTCAAAATGGCATCCAAAACTACCGCAGTCTTACCTGTCTGACGGTCTCCGATTACCAATTCTCTTTGTCCTCTTCCGATTGGAATCATCGCATCAATAGACTTGATACCAGTTTGAAGAGGTTCGGTCACAGGTTGTCTGTAGATTACACCCGGTGCTTTACGCTCCAAAGGCATTTCATACAATTCACCTGAGATTGGGCCTTTTCCATCGATTGGCATACCTAGCGTATTCACAACCCGACCGAGCATTCCCTCGCCTACCATGATGGAGGCGATTTTCTTGGTTCTCTTTACAGTATCGCCTTCTTTGATTGATTTAGAATCACCAAAGAGTACGGCTCCTACGTTATCTTCTTCCAGGTTGAGAACCATTGCTTTCATGCCGTTGTCGAATTCCAACAACTCTCCTGACTGAGCCTTGGAAAGTCCATAGATTCGAGCTACACCATCTCCAACTTGGAGAACTGTACCCACTTCTTCGAGTTCAGCTGCGGTTCTTATGCCGGCGAGTTGCTCTCTCAAAATTGCCGATACTTCATCAGGTCTTACTTCTGCCATGATCTATATGATTAATGCTATTTGAATAATTTGCTTTCGTACTGATTTTGGCTAAACTGAGTTTTAAGAATCCTCAGTTTGGTACTCAAAGATTCGTCTAATTGACGGTCATTGACTCTCAAAATAAATCCTCCGATCAATTCTGTATTGATTTTTTCAACCAACTGAACGGTTTCCAAACCGCTGATTTCCTTCACTATTTTTATGAATTCTGCTTTTTGATCATCCGTGATCTTGGAGGCTGTAGTCACCTCTGCTACTTGTATATTGTTATGGAGATTGTATAGCGTCTGTAATTCTTTCGCAATTTCTATCAACACATTTTCACGGTTCTTTCTGCAGATGATCTCAAAGAAAGACATCGTAGATTTTGTAGCTCCACGCGTTGCAAAAAGTGCTTTCAACACTTTTAGCTTTTTGTCAGAGGGGATGATGGGATTTTTCATCGCCAACTCCAAGTCTCTGTTTGACTTCGCCAAATTGGCCAAGTGAAGAAAATCCTGATATACCTCTTCCAACTCACCCCTTTCGATGGCAAGTTCCATCAGAGATTTGGCATAAGCATATGCTACTCTATGATTTGACATGGAGGCGGATTAGTTAATATTAGTTTCCTTGATGAATTGATCCACGAGCTCTTTCTGAGCTTTGTCATCAGACAATGTTTTTCTCAACAGCTTCTCCGTTACTTCCAGCGTTAGGATCGCTACTTGGTTTTTCACTTCTGTCAAAGCAGATTTTTTCTCAGTTTCGATTACAGCTTTTGCATTTGCGATCATCTGGGCTCCGGCTTTTCCCGATTCCAATTTTGCGTCCTCGATCATCTTCAAAGAAGCTTCGTGAGCCTTTTTCAGGATGTTATCTCTTTCCAATCTTGCTTCAGCGAGTAATTTCTCATTTTCAGCTTTCAGATTAGCCATTTCATTTCTGGCAGTTTCGGCTGCTTTCAACGCATTTTCGATGCTGCTTTCTCTCTCGTCCAAAGCTGCAAGCATTGGCTTCCAGGCAAATTTGATGAGGATGAAAAGAAGGCCTAAAAAGCCAAACAGCTGCCAAAATATAAGACCGGTACCTGGTGTTATTAAATCCATGGAGGTATATTTTATTTCAAATTGTTCAATAAAAAGAAAGAAAAGGGAAAGGCCAATCGCCAATCCCTTTCCTAATTTTGTTAGGCGATACCCGCGATGTTAAGGGCAATCAACAAACAGATAACCGCTGCGAACAGGGAAACAACCTCGATCAAGGCAGCGATGATCAACATAGCGCCTTGGATCTTACCGGCAGCCTCAGGCTGACGAGCAATTGCTTCCATTGCCTGACCACCAATACGACCGATACCCAAACCTGCACCAATCGAAACAAGTCCCGCACCGATACCAGCTCCCATAAGAGCGTAGCCAACAGTCAATAAGATAGAAGTTAACATAGAAATAGAATTTATAAATTGAACAAAGAAATTAAGATTTAATGATGATCAACGTGCTCATGCTCAGCGACTGCAGAGCCGATGTACATCGCCGAGAACAGCGTAAATACATAAGCCTGAATCGTAGCAACAAGCAATTCGATCAAATTGATAAAGGTTACCATCAGCGTACTTACGATGCCTATGGTATAAGATTCAAAGATGAAACCCAGTGCTATGAAACCCAGAAGCACAATGTGGCCCGCGGTGATCGCAACAAAAAGTCGGACTGTCAATGCAAATGGCTTGGTAAACAAACCGATGATTTCCACAGGAACCATGATCAAAAGCATCGGAATCGGCACGCCTGGAGTTGCAAATACGTGTTTCCAATATTCCTTATTACCATTCCAGTTGGTAAGGATGAAAGTCAAAATCGCTAACACAAAAGTCACGGCGATATTTCCGGTCATGTTAGCCGCACCAGGCATTAAGCCCATCAAGTTACCAAACCAGATGAATAGGAAAAGTGTGATCAGATACGGGACAAATTTCTTGTATTTCGGACCGATTGATTTCATTGCTATTTCGTCTCTGACGAAAATCACGATCGGTTCAATAAGAGAAGCTGCTCCTTTAGGGGCGACAGCTCCATTTTTCTTGTAATGTGATGCTGCTGAGAGCGAAACATACGCTACCACAATCATCACCAAGAACATCATTGCTACATTTTTTGTAATCGAAAACTCGATAAAGCTTCCTTCGTCAACCCGACCCAAATGGTCATGATCATCAATGAAATATCCTTCATGGGCGTATTCCTTACCAAACGCATGAGTTTCGTGGTTTTGAAAATCTTTGGAGCTGAAAAATTCTAGACCCCTGTCACCTGAATACACAATCACAGGTAAGGGCAATGTCACGTGGGTGAGTCCAAAAGTAGCAAAATGCCACTCGTGTGAATCTACAACGTGATGCATGATAAAACTTGTCTTGTCTTCTTCTGACCCAGCTGCAAGAGTTGGACTTGAAAAACCCAGCAGAAAAGCTGATACTAAAAGACTTAGGAACAGTAGTTTACGCGTCATCAACTCTAATATTTGAGGGCTACTTCGAAATCGGGCGCAAGTTAGAAAGAAAGGTGTAGATATCAAAAACTAGGTAGAACAAAAAAATCGTGAAGAAATCACCAATAAACAGAATAATATTCTGAATTCCGGGCAATACGACGATGGTAATAAACACCATTGAAGCAATGAACCGAAGGACTGTCCCCAAAACCATGATATTGAAGAAGTTTTCTGAAAATGATCTCAGCAATAAACCTGATATTATGCTGATTATAAGAGACAGAATCAGGATGAAAAAGTAGATGTTCCAGATTTTTTCATGAATCAGCTGAGGAAAAATCAAACCAAGGATTCCAATCAAAGCTGCAACAAGAGCCGAAAAAAGGAAAAATTGAAGTTGAACATTACGAAGTAATTTCATCTGTTTATAATTTGTTTTTTATGGTCAGATGGAATCTCGCAAGGTTGATAATCATTCCAAAGTGTGACGAAAACGTCTTGCTCGATTTCATATGATTATAATTTGATTTAAAAGGCCATATGGAATCTCGCATGGCTGATAATCATTCCTCCCTGTAACGTCTGCGTCTTGCTCGATTTCATCTTGGAGGTTTTGCTCACAAAATTACCCGATTTTTTCAAATGCTCATTTATCCTTCTTAATCGAAACCCAAAGCTGATAAAAAGCGAGAAAAACGGATAAAAAGCAGAACAAAAGCAACCAAATCGGAAACTTCATCTCACTTTTCTGTTGAATCCACCAACCCAGCCACGTGCCGGCGCCAATAACCGAAAACAGCTGAAAAGATAGGCCTATGTACTTTACATAGACAGGTGGGCCAGTTAGTTTTTCTTTCGGTTTGAGTTCTGACATGAGATTTTCGAATTACAGGTCTTGTTAAAATATCAAAATTTTCCGGCAGAAATCGTGGCCCAAATCCATTAGAAAATAATTGACCAGCTTCATCGTTCGGTAAGTACGCTAAATAACCTATTTTGGTACTTTAATTGGGGTATTAAATAATAGATGAGTAGACTTTCCAGAATAGCCTTACTTCTTTTGATTTTTTCCGGAGCCTGTTCTTCCGAGCGTAATACCTTTACCAACAGGACTTTTCATAATCTCACTTCACATTACAACGCCTATTATCTTGCAGATGTCAGAATCAAGGAGGTAGAAACCGAAGTCAGAAATAGCTACAAAGAAGATTATACCCTGATTTTACCGGTATTCATCCCGATCGATTCGGCTACGATTCAGGCCAATGCGGAGAAAATTCAAACTGCCAGAGAATTGGCTTCCAAATCCATCGATTGGCACAGGATCAGCAAATGGGTAGACGACAGCTATTATGTTTTGGGAAAGCTTGATTATTTGCAAGCTCACTTTGATGATGCTCAAAACACATTTAAATATGTCAATGTAAACAGTAAGGATAAGGACCTTCGCCATCTGACACTCATTACTCTTTTGAAGCTCTATGTTGATCTGAAAGAATATGAGAATGCCAACTTTACGATAGATTACCTTTCTAAGGAAACAGAAATCAGTGAGGAAAATCGATATGAACTCTACCGCACGCTCGCTTATTACTATGAAAGCCGATCTGATAAAAGCGGGGTAATTGGTGCACTTGACAAGGCTTTGGATTATCAACAGGATAATAAAGAGGCCTCGCGAATCAATTTCATTTTAGCACAATATTACCAGCGTGAGGGACTTGATGCACTTGCATATAGTTATTACTACAGAGCACTGGAAGGAAACCCTCCCTATGAAAGAAGCTTTTTTGCGCAGCTTTATGCTCAGCAAGTCGCGGAACTAAACGCTTCAAAAGATCTGCGAAAAGTGAGGAACTACTACGAAGATCTCTACAAGGATCCAAAAAATGGAGACTTGAAAGATGTAGTCGTCTATGAAATGGCTCTTTTTGAAGAAAAGCAGGGAGACATTCCAAAAACAATTGACCTCCTCCATCAAGCTGCAAAAGAACCTGGCAGTAACCCACGTCTGAAAGGATACATTTATCAGAAACTGGCTGAAATAAATTTAACAGAAAAGAAAGACTACCGGGCTACAAAATACTATCTGGATAGCGCCCTCACATTTATCAAAGAAGGCGACCCGATTGCAAAGCAAATTCAGGAGCAAAAAGAAACGCTTGATAAATACGTTTTACACGTAGAGCGAATCATCGAAAACGATAGCCTGATCAATTTATCAAGGCTTTCGGTAGAGGAGCAATTGCTGGTGGCTGAAAACTTCATTAAAAGTGAGGAAGAGCGTCTGATGCTGGAAGCGCAACTTGCAGAGCAACCGGAAAGTGCAAGCATCTTTGACAACTTGCTTTCATTTTCTGACAGAGGCACAGGCTCAACATTCTATTTTGATAACGGCGTCGCGATGCAACAAGGAGCAATTGATTTTTACCGAAACTGGGGAAATCGAACACTTCAGGACAATTGGAGAAGAAGTGCGGCAAGTTTTCAAAACACTAGCACGACAATCGCGGCACCAACATCAATTGATTCTACGGCAGAGGAATCAAGTCTATTGAATCAGCTGCCAGATATTGAGACTCTTTTGGCACAAATCCCATCTACTCCTGAGGAAGTTCAAATTCTCAACCTGGAATTGGAGGAATCCCTCTTTGAACTCGGTAAGTTGTTATATTTTGACTTGAATGAGACAGAACTGAGTATCGAAAATCTCGAGACTTTAGTTCGGGATTATCCAAATTCCACCCGTAAGCCTGAAGCCTACTATTTGCTTTACCTTGGTCAAAAAGATTTAGGAGGAAATTTTGGACAATATGCCTCCCGGTTAAATCGAGAATTTCCAGATTCACAATACACCTATTCTGTCAATAACCCCGAAGCTGCTTCCGGGAATCTTGCCTACATAGAATCATC
>VFKK01000319.1 GCA_009885605.1 Cyclobacteriaceae bacterium
ATAGCGAAATCTTAAAGGCACAAAAAAAACACATTTCCCGAAAGAAATGTGCTTTAATTCTTAATAACCTTATAACAATTAACCTTTTGAGATTTCCATGTTGACTGCTTTGCCTTTGATGGTGTTGGTCTTCATGACCCGGATCACCTGATCCGCATCTTTAGAAGGTACATCAACGAAAGAGAAGTTATCATAAATATCGATTCCTCCGATGCTGCGTCCCGGTACACCAGTTTCGCCAGCAATGGCTCCTACGATATCATTTGGTCTGATTCTGTCTTTTTTGCCTAAGTTCAGGAATAGACGAGTCATGTTTGGCTCGCGCTCTCTTTCGGTCTTATTTCCTCCGAATTCTCTGTTACCACCATCTCTGCTATCACCGAATCTGCTGCTTCCAGCTTCTCTGCTTACGTATGGTCTTGGAGCGCCACTTGCATCTCTGCTTCCAAATTCTCTTGGGGCAGCACCGTCTCTGCTTCCGAATTCTCTTCGTGGAGCTCTTTCGCCACCACGGTCACTGCTGCTTCTTTCGCTGCGTCCGAAACGGTCACCGCCTCTTTCGCCACTTCGTCCGAAACGATCTCCGCCTCTTTCGCCTCCACGTCCGCCATCACGACCTCCGTAGCTGCTTCCGCCTTCTCTTCTTCCACCTTCACGGCTTGCATATTGATCGATACCGAAGTCCTGATCTCTCATTTCCTTCACTGCGTCGCCCATATTCATTTTGATCAGGCCAAGAGCGATTTGATCCATTGTCAAACCTTCAGCTAGCATCTGTCCGATTGTTCCTTCGAAAAACGCATTGTCTTCTTCCTTAGCCAATACTCTGTAGACATCTTTCACCAATTGAGTCTTTTTCAAGTCAAGAAGTTCAGATACCGAAGGAGGTGTCATTTTAGAGATAGGAGCTTTTGTGTATCTCTCAAGATCTCTAAGTTTCATTGTCTCTCTTCTTCCGGTTACAAAGCTGATTGCAGTACCAGATTTACCGGCACGACCGGTACGACCGATTCTGTGTACGTAATATTCTTCGTCCAAAGGAAGGTCGAAATTAAATACTGCTTCTACGTTATCTACGTCGATACCACGAGCTGCCACGTCAGTAGCAACCAATACTGAGCACAAACCCTTACGGAATTTGCCCATTACTTTATCTCTTTGAGCCTGAGAAAGATCTCCGTGAAGAGCTTCTGCAAGAACGCCTCTGGCGCCTAACTGCTCAGTCACTTCGTCTGTCATTCTCTTGGTATTACAGAATACCACGCTCAATTGATATTGATTTACGTTCATCAAACGAGTCATCAATTCCATTTTCAAGGAAGGCTTTACTTCGTAGTAAACCTGCTCGATATTAGAAACTGTCAATTCATTTTTAGCAACTTTCAGAATCTCAGGGTTTTTCTGATATTTTCTAGTCAAGTCCAGGATTGGCTTAGCCATCGTGGCAGAGAAGAAGACAGTCTGTCTTTCTTCCGGCATCTCCTGAAGAATTGC
>VFKK01000172.1 GCA_009885605.1 Cyclobacteriaceae bacterium
AAAGCCACCAATTCAGTCAGAATTTTCCTGCTTCCCGCTGCGCCGGTCGGCATATGAGGGTAATTAATCCACATGATTTTGACACGGCTGAGATCCCGATTTTCGAGTTCTTCCAGATTGGGTCTGCCTTTTTCCGCCAGATTCAGAGAATAATAAACCGGCTCCGCTCCAAGCAATCGGGTCACGGACGTGTAAGTCGGATAGCCCGGATCGGGAATCAAAACCTGATCGCCTTGATTGAGGAAAGCCATGCTGAGATGCATGATTCCTTCTTTGGAACCCATCAGCGGGAGGATTTCTTTTCCGGGATTGAGTTTGACTTTGTATTCTCTCGAATAAAACTCCGCCATCGCAATCCTCAATTCAGGGATGCCCTGGTAGTTTTGATAGCCGTGAGCTTTTGGATTTTCTGCAGCGTTTTTGAGCGCATCGATCACCATCCGATCAGGAGCAAGGTCGGGACTACCGATACCGAGATTGATCACGGGTTTTCCGTCGGCGATCAACTGATTTACTTCCCTTAGTTTTGCTGAAAAATAGTATTCTTCAACTGTGCCGATTCTGTCTGCAAATCCCTTCATGCCTTTCTGCTGGTATATTCTCCAAAAATTTTAACTCCTCCAAAATCATTCTTCAATAACTCCATCGCTTCTTCAAACTGCCTGGAATCAGAAAACTCCGCATCGATGAAGAATGCATATTCCCAGGGTTTTTCTATCACGGGAATGGACTGGATTTTACTCAAGTCAAGCCCTTTGTCGCTCAGCATGGTCAGGAGTTTGGCCAATCCGCCCTTTTGATTTTGGATGGTTACTTTAAAAGAAGCCTTGTTTGGCGTCTCTTTCTGAGTTGATTTTTCTTTTTCTAAAATGATAAACCGGGTGAAATTATCTTTCACGGTTTGGATGTCACTTGCCAGGATTTGGAGTCCGTAGATTTCTGCGGCGATCTCGCTGGCGATGGCTGCCATTCCTTTTATTTTCCCTTCGGAAATTCTCATGGCAACCGATGCCGTGTCCACATCATCGAATTGCTGGATTTCGGGATGCTTCGCAAAGAAATTCTTGCATTGCAAAAGTGCCATCGGGTGGGAGCGAACCTCCTTGATATCTTCGATTTTCTGCCCGGGCAAAGCCATCAATTGATGCGCGATTGGTAAATAATACTCATCCCGGATGCTCAGTTCGTATCGATCGATCAGGTCGTAATTAGGTAAAATGGCTCCGGCGATCGAGTTTTCGATTGCCATCACCCCAAACTCAGCTGCGCCTGTTGCGACCGCTTTGGCTACAGGTTCAAAAGTATTGAAAGCCAGAATTTCTGTGTCCTCACCGAAGCAGCGCAATGCTACCTGGTGATGAAACGAACCCGGAACGCCTTGAATGGCGATTTTTAATTTTGACATACCTTAAGATTGAGTCTCCATCGAAATATTCAGCAAGCCACAATGCTTCCAGAAACTTGGGTAAGATTTATTGACCACTTCCGGGTCTTCGATGAATATATCGGTTTTGGTCACCAAAGGCATGAAAGCCATCGCCATCCTATGATCTTCGTAGGTGTGAATCTGTACTTTTCGAGGCATAGTCACGGATGGAATTACTTTGAAAACCTCCGGTTCCATTTCTTTCAAATCTGCATTAAACTTTGCCAGCTCTTGCTGAAGGGCATAAATTCGATCGGTTTCTTTGATTCGAAGACTTTCCAAACCGGTGAAAATCGCGTCCTGACCCAAGATCGCGCAAGTTACAGCGACAGTCTGAGCCAAGTCCGGACAATGGGTGAAATCCCAGCTTTTGAAACCTTTCAAAGGCTGCTTTTGGAGTAACACTCCCTCTGAATTGAAAGTGCTTTTGATTCCGAGGTGGTCCATGATTTCCACGATTTTGGAGTCGCCCTGCAGACTGTTTTCTTTTAAACCCACCAAAAATAAGGCGCCTGCGTCTGCACAAGCCAACAAGCTGAACCAGTAGCTCGCTCCCGACCAATCGCTTTCCACTGCGAAAGTGGTTGGTTGGTAGGCCTGATTCGCAATTGAAATTTTATTGCCTTCCCAAGTGTACTTGATTCCAAACTGAGCCATGAGCTCAAGGGTCATTTCGATGTATGTTCTGGACCCAACTTTTCCTTCCAGCTCAAGTTCCAATCCTTTTGGAAGGATAGGAGCAATCATCAGCATGGCCGAAATGTACTGGCTGGAAACGTCTCCGCGAATTTTTATTTTCTCATTGGTTTGCTCCGGAAGGCCGTGAATCGCCAATGGCGGATAGCCCTCAATGCCCAAATAATGAATATCTGAACCGATAGCCCGAAGTGCATCCACCAAAATACCAATCGGTCTTTCACACATTCTCGGAGTGCCGGTCATGACTTTCTTCTGATTGGTGACTGTGGCAAAAGCTGTCAAAAATCGCATTGTCGTCCCGGCGTCCAGCACATCAAAAAGTGGTGGATTGTCTTTTAAAAGACGAATCATAGTTTGCGTATCGCGCGCTTCCGCCAGATTTGAGATTTGATTTTCCCCATGGGTCAGGGCATCGATTACCAATACACGATTGGATTCGCTCTTGGATGAGGGAAGAGGAATGCGGGTTGCGGTGAACTCAGACTTCTGTTTTAGGTGCAAAATAGACATGGTATCAGTTTGCAAGGGGATAATAGGTTTAATCAAGGCTTTGGTAATAATGGATCGATTCCAGGATTTCTTCCCGGCTGACGGGGATATTGTACGTGCAATCTCCGATGGAATTCAAAAGTGAAAACATGAGTGTGCTGCCTTCATTCTTTTTGTCCTGAAGGCATAAATTAAGAACAGGTTCGAGGTCTTCTGCGGCAATGTTGATTTTGCCATAGACTTTTAGAAACGTAGTTTGGATCGTCCTCAGATCTGCTTCAGAAAGATTTAATTTCTTTTTGGAAAGGTACGCTTCGCAAATCATCCCGACTGCAATCGCTTCCCCATGGAGGAGATGTTTTGGCCCGTCGAGATAATAGGTTTCGAGCGCGTGTCCGATGGTATGTCCGAAGTTCAGGATCTTTCGAAGACCTGATTCTCTCGGATCTTCCTGCACAACGGCTTTTTTGATTTCTACGGAGTGACGAATCAGCTCAGTCCAATTTGAAGCAGCCCAATAATCGAATTTGAGGCTTTCGAAGTAAGCTTTATCGCGGATCAGGCCATGCTTGATGATCTCCGCAAACCCGGATCGAAGCTCGTTGTGGGGCAAAGTTGTAAGAAATTCTGGGGCGATGATGACGGTTTCAGGCTCATTGAATACACCGAGATGGTTTTTCAATCCTTCAAAGTCAACCCCTAATTTTCCCCCAACACTTGCATCCACTTGAGAAAGTAAGGTGGTAGGCAGATTGACAAAGCGAATTCCACGCTTGTAAATACTTGCGCAAAAACCGCCCATATCGCTGATGACTCCTCCGCCAAGATTTAGGAAAAGAGCTTTTCGGTCTAGCTGAGCGTCGGTCATGGAAGCCCAGATTTGGGTGCAGGTTTGGATAGTTTTGTTTTTTTCTCCCGGCTGAATAGTCAAATAATGAGTTTCCGCAGGAAATACAGACTGAATCCGCGGCAGGCAAGAGTTTGCAGTGTTTTCATCTGCAAGCACAAAAAGTTGGGAGAAGGTTATTTCCCGTAGCAGGAATGCGAGATCTCCGGCGGCGTTTTCAGAAAAGATGGTCGGATTCACAAAGAATTGGTTTTTTGCTGATTCTAAAGGTAATCCAAAATAGGCTAAGGGGAAGGAATTCCCGCCCCTCAGCTTATAAAATACTCAGCCTTTATGCTTTACTTTTTAATGGGTTCAGCTTCACGAAGCTGCTTTTCCTGACGCTTTACTGATTCTTCGTGGATACAGTAAAGTAACTCTTTCATAAATTTCTCGCTCAGATTTTTTGCCACTCCTTTCTGAGTTCTGCTTTCCATCACGTCTTTCCAGCGATCAGACTGGAAAACTGTCAGGTGGTGCTCTCTTTTATGTGCTCCGATTTGATCGATTACTGTAAATCTTTCCTGAAGAATATCGAGCAATTGGTCATCGAGGTGATCAACAGCTCTGCGTAAATCCTGAAGTTTCTCATCAGGTTTCATGTTTTCAAGAGGCTGCTTGAAGTCGATCGAGTTGATTATATCTTTCAAGGCCTTTGGGGTCACTTGCTGCTTGGCGTCAGACCAAGCTTTGTCAGGATCGTGGTGAGTCTCGATCATCAAGCCGTCCAAACCGAAGTTCATCGCTCGTTGAGCAACTTCCAATAAGCCGTCTCTTCTTCCAACGATGTGCGAAGGGTCATTGATTACTTCCATTCCGGTCCACTCACGCTTCAGGTGAATTGGCATTGACCAGTTTGGCTTATTTCTGTATCTCTTGTCGTAAGAGTCAGAGAAGCCCCTGTGAATTGCAGCAAGTTTATCGATTCCCACAGAATACAATCTTTCCAAAGCACCCATCCAAAGTTCAAGATCCGGGTTCATCGGGTTTTTTACCATCACAGGAATGTCTACGCCTCTCAAAGCATCGGCTATTTCCTGTACTGCGAATGGATTGACAGTGGTACGAGCTCCAATCCAGAGCACATCTACCTTATATTTCAAAGCCAATTCTACGTGGGCCGCATTTCCAACTTCAGTAGTGATTGGGATATTCAGATTGTGTCTTACGATTTCCATCCACTTCAGACCTTCTTCACCTACTCCTTCGAAGCTTCCCGGGCGAGTTCGTGGCTTCCAGATTCCTGCACGGAAAAGAGCCGGAATCATATTCTCTTCCTTCATTTCCTTGCAGATCTGTTCGATTTGCTCAGGAGTCTCAGCAGAACAAGGTCCTGCAATGATTAATGGAGTAGTAAGACCTAATCCCCAATCTTTAATTTGTTTGTGTGGTTTCATACGGCTGGGCGTTTAAATGAAAAAAGCCCGACTCTTTCGAATCGGGCTTTTGTTTTATTTATTTTTTCTTAGTTTTTGGCTAGACAATAAACAGCTCCGATTCGTTTTTGGCTTCGAAAGTAAAAGTAGAAGAACGTAAAATAGATCGCTGCTGTGATTAACATATCTCAAATGTAAAAGCATGATTTTTAAAAACAAAATTATTTTTCGCCTAAAAGATTACCTAATCAGTAATCAGAGTTCAAAATCCTTGACTTTTCTCCAAATTGGTAAAAATACAAACCCAAAACAGTTGATTATTTTGTTTTAATAAATGATTCTGAAATTATGTATTGAAAATTTTTTTTCAAAATTCTTTCTACACTGGTATTGGACTTTTGGAGAAAGGAAAATTTGCTGTAGAGTTTTCGATATCTTCAAGTTTATGAAATATTAGCCCTCGAACATAACCAAATAGGTTTTTAAATTCAATGCAGGGCCCGCCAAAAATCGAAAAATCCTGACTTTGGCCACCTCAATTATCGCAACAAAACCCAAGCTGCGGCGGTTTTTTTGATATCTTTGCAACTTTATTTGAGCGATATGCCCGTAAAACCCACCCTATCTTTTGAGAATCTTGAAGTAGCATTTGCCTCCAAAAGCAATGCAGAACTCAGGAAAATGTACCTGATTTTTGCCACGCTAAATAATAATCTGATTTCAGATTTAGGTATTGGACTCGCAAATCTGGCTTTTAAACTCAAACTTCCTGTGAAGGGAATTATGAAAAAAACCATGTTTGGCCATTTCTGCGGTGGAGAAACTATTGCAGAAAGTATCAAAGCTTGCCAAAAACTTGCTAAATATGGTGTAGAGTCCATTCTTGATCTTTCAGTCGAAGGAAAAGGGGACGAAGAAAGCTTTGATCAGACGACAGAGGAAATCCGTCAGACAATGGTCGAATCTTCAAAGGTGAACTATATGCCTTTTGGGGTTTTTAAGACTACCGGTTTGGGAGATTATCATGTTATGATGAAGATTCAGGCCGACGAAAAGTTGACTGCATCTGAAGAGATTGCTTTTGCCCGAACCAAAGGCCGCGTAGATTTGCTTTGCAAAACAGCACATGACCTGGGTCTGAAAATCCTCGTTGATGCTGAAGAATCCTGGTTCCAGAATGTAATTGATGATCTGGCTTACGAAGCCATGGAGAAATACAATACAGAAAGATGCGTCGTGTACAATACGTACCAAATGTATCGCCATGATTCTTTGGCAAGATTGAAGAAAGCTCATGAAGTGACCCAGCACAGCGGATATATTCTTGGAGTAAAAACCGTTCGAGGTGCCTATATGGAAAAAGAACGGGACCGGGCTGGAGAAATGAATTACCCAAGCCCAATTCAGCCTGACAAAGGGTCAACTGATCAAGACTACGATGCAGCATTAAAATATTGTGTTGAGAATAAAAAAGATATCTGGTTGGTTTCAGGTTCGCACAATGAAAATAGTAACCTGTTGCTGACTGAATTGATGAATTTGTATCAGATTCCAGCCAATTCTGATCATATCTACTTCTCTCAATTGTATGGAATGAGTGATACGATTTCATTCAACCTGGCGAAAGCCGGATATAGAGTAGTGAAGTACGTTCCTTACGGACCAGTGGAAAAAGTGATGCCTTACCTGACCAGGAGAGCTTCCGAAAACACCAGCATTGCAGGTCAGAGCAGCCGGGAGTTTGAGCAGATCAGACGAGAGATGAAACGCAGGAAGTCGCAGTGATCAGTCGCAGTAAAACAGTTGGCGGTGATCAGTTGCAGTAATCAGTGAAATACCAGCTTAGATGCAAGATTGTCCCGAGCGAGTAACATACTTACTAGTAACCAATTTCAAGAACTTACCATGGACCATGGTCTATGGGCTATTAATTATTGACTTAAAAAACAACCAATGCAACTTTTGAGCGAACAGGAACTTGAGCGTAGGAAAGACCGGGAAGAGTTGATGCAGTTAGGAATCAATCCTTATCCTGCAGAGGCTTTTCCGATCAATGTAACTGCGGAAGACATTCATAGAAACTACGAAAACAATAAAACCGACTACAAGGACATCTCCATTGCAGGCCGTTTGATGAGTCGCAGAATAATGGGTTCGGCTTCTTTTGCAGAGATTCAAGACTCAACAGGAATTCTTCAGATTTACATTCGCCGGGATGATATCTGCCCGGAGGAGGACAAGACTTTTTACAATACTGTTTTCAAAAAACTCCTGGGTTTGGGAGATTTCGTAGGAGTGAAGGGATATATTTTCACGACTCAAACAGGGGAGATTTCTCTTCATGTGACTGATATTAAAATTCTTTCCAAGTCTGTGAAGCCACTTCCGGTGGTGAAAAGAGATGAGGAAGGAAATATTTACGACGGTTTTACAGACCCGGAACTCCGTTATCGTCAGCGATATGTGGATTTGACGGTGAATCCCGAGGTGAAGGCGACTTTCGTCACCCGAGCCAAAATCATTTCAAACATGCGTCGCTATTTTGACGATCATGGTTGGCTGGAAGTCGAAACCCCAATTCTTCAGGCCATTCATGGCGGAGCTGCAGCCCGACCATTCAATACCCATCACAATACGCTGGATATGCCGCTTTTCCTCCGAATCGCGAATGAGCTATACCTGAAGAGATTGATTGTTGGAGGTTTTGAAGGCGTGTATGAGTTTGGAAAAATGTTCCGTAATGAAGGAATGGACCGAACTCACAACCCGG
>VFKK01000049.1 GCA_009885605.1 Cyclobacteriaceae bacterium
TGTAGAAAAAATGATCACCCATGTAGAGACCGGCAGTGGTTACGCTCGGGTGGCTGCCATTGTCAAGGATGTAAGATTTCATCAAACCGGGGCCATCGGGGCTTTCAATCTGCAATGCAGCCATGGCGCGGTGAAGTTCCACCGATTTTACTTGCTCAGAGGTGAGGTTTTTGTCCAGCAGTTGGGTGTTGTCAAATAAGCTGGCCGAAAAGAGTTGTTTGTCAAAAAGCTCCAGATTGTGATCCAGAGGAAATTGTGGACTGGTTTGATAGAGGGTAGACTGTGAAAAAGCCTCCATACTCAGCCCAAGGCCCACAAGGAGCGTCAGGTAATATCTCATAGTTTGGCTTAGGTAATCAGTGCAAAATCTTATAAACGAGCTCGCGGAGGTTTTCTGCTTCAGTCATGCTTCCGGAGTCAACTCCTTTGAAACGTAGATCTGCCTCTTTGATGTATCCGAACACATCAATTACCTTGCCCAATTTATAGTTTCGCGCCGCCTCGGAGTACTCTCTGACCACAAATGGCGGGACTCCAAGCAAGCCCGCAAGCTGTTGTTCAGATGCTCCTTTTGCCTGGTGAATGAGCGCTATTCGAGTGAAATAGCTGTACATCAGACTGAAAAGTGGGATTACCGGATGAGCTTTCGGATTCTGAATAAAATAGTGAATGATCTGATTGGCTTTGTTGACATTCCGAAAGCCAATCGCCTTCATAAACTCAAAATTGTTGTAGTCTTTGTTGATGCCAATAAACCGAGAAATATGCTCCGCTGTGATCTTGGTTGGTCCCTGGAAATTGATTAGCATCTTCCCTACCTCGTTGGTCAGAACTTCCAGGTTATTCCCGATCGAATCAGCCAATAGCTGAGCAGCTTTCGGTTCAATGCTATGGCCCAATTCTTTAATGTACTCGTCTATCCAGGCATTCAGTTTATATTCCGTTACCTTCTCAGATCGCACAAAAACAGCTTTTTTGTCCAGTTCTTTGGTGATCGCAAGCCGCCCATCGAGTTTTTTATATTTATGGGCAAAAACCAGAATGGTGCTTGGCAGCGGATTCTGGACATAACTGAGCAAAAGCTTTTGCGCTTCTTCTTTTCCAAAATCAGAAATACTTTGCGCTTCCTTCACTATTACTACCTGGCGCTCCGCCATCATCGGAAATTTCCGCGCATTATTGATGATCAGACCGATCGTACTGTCTTTCCCATAAAGCACGATTTGGTTGAATCCTTTCTCGTGCTCTTCAATCGCATTCTTCTCAATGTAGTCTGAAATCTGATCGATAAAGAAAGGTTCATCCCCCTCCAAAAAGTAAATCGGTGCAAACTTTTTCGCTTTCAGCTCTTTGAGTACGGCTTGGGGTGTTTGGGGCATGGATGGATAGAAATCTTACTGGGTTAAAGATAATAGCGAGAGCGGAAAGCCTGCAAAAAGCAATGAAAGATTATTTGGTAAACTATTCAGGGCTTACCTTTGTAGTATTAAGAAATAAAAGAAGATGAGCTTGGAAAAGGGAATTGAATTGTACAAAACGGGCGAGTTCGAAGAGGCATTAAAATGCTTCAATAAACTTATAGACTTAAAGTCCGGCGATACAGAACTACACTTATACCGTGGCCGGATTTTGTCCAGATTGGGAAAAACCGAGTTAGCACTGGAAGATTTTGAGCTGATTTCAACATTGGAACCCTACAATACCGATTTTATGAGCGACCGTGCCGTGGTCCTTCATTTACTAAAAAGAGACGAGGAGGCGCTTTTAGAATTTGATAGGGCAGTCAATCTTGATCCTAGAAATCCGTACAGATATAGCAGTCGGGCATTTTTCAAGGACAGAATCGGAGACCTAAAAGGGTCCATTGAAGATTATGAAATAGCGATCCAACTGGATCCGGAAGATGCTGTCGCCTACAACAACAAAGGAATCGTCGAAGATAAGCTTGGCTACCAGGTTAAAGCCAAAAAGAGTTTTGAGGAGGCGGATAAGTTAGTAGGCTATACTCCTGCGAAAACAAATTCATCTGATTTGCCTATTGAAAATCCTGTCCCAAATTTCATTTCTGAAGACAAGGCTGAAAAGATGAATTTGAATCATTTTTTTAAAATTCTGAATTCAGTCTTTACTAATCCAAAGGCCAGAACGGAATTTACAAGATTTATTAAAACCTTCTTTTCAGGAAAGAAAGACTAGAATGATTTGATTACCCAAAGTGGCTTACTGATGAAATAAGCCATTTTCTTGGAAAGGTTTTTTGAGAAAATCAGATCAAAAAATGTTTTTTTTCTACTCAACATGATCAACATATCGCCTTTGGAAGTTGTGAGGTAGCTTTCTAATCCCAGAGCAAGGTCGTCCCTGAACGATTTTAATACAAAATTTACCTTATCGTATCTGATGAAAGGAGTAATCTCATCAATCATAACCTGATGAAGAGTTTTGTCGATAGTCTTGTGGGTTGAACTTATATGGACAAGGTCAATCTCAGAATCGAAAAAACCAGCCAATTCTACAATTTTTTGAATCGCAAGTTTATCTTCTTCCAGGTAGTCGCTGGCGTAAATAAGTTTTCTGGGAGTTTTGAAAAACACTTTTCTTGGCACTACCAACACGTCGATTTTTGATTCCTGAACGATTTGACTGGCTCTTGAACCTATGATATTTTCCCTCAATTCATTCATCCCTTCTGTACCGATCACAATGAGATCAGCTTTCTTCAGATCAGCAAATGCCAAGGTCGAAGCCACTATGTTTCCATCCTGAAAATCAATTTCACAAGACTTCAATCCCTTGGGAATACTTTCGGTCTCAACAGCTTTTTGAAGACTTTGCATCTTCTCCTTCACAAATTCTGCCTGATGTTTGGCATTTACATCGAGTGGGGAGAGCTTCAAGTAATCGTGGGTATTCAACACATGAAAAAGAATCAAATCGGCTTGGTATTTCTCACCGATTCGACTCGCGTATTCGATTGCATTCAAAGAGCACTCTGAAAAATCAATCGGGCAAAGAATTTTGAACGAGTTTTCCATTGCTAAAAGTTTTAATATCCTCTGGATCGGTTAACATAATTAAGTAAAGGCCTCTTAGACCTTATCCGATTAATATTATCTAAAATCTGAGGTGCGGCCGCTCTTGGATTGGTCACACTTGCAATATGCGGAGTGAGCATGATTCTCCTGTCCCCCCAAAACGCATGTTCAGGAAGTAAAGGTTCCTTTCGATAGACATCCAGCAATGCTCCTGAGAGGTATCCATTATCCAAAGCCTGAGTCAAATCTTCTTCTACCAGATGTTTCCCCCTTGCCACATTGATCAGATAGGTACCGGGTTTACATTGTTTAAACAGCTCAAGATTCAGGATGCTTTCGGTTTCCGGGGTCAGCGGAAGCAAGCAAACCAGGACATTAACTTCAGCAAGGAATTTCCCCAGCTGCGATTTAGAATAATACGGATATTCGGAATCGTTCTTTTCCGAGAAGCCAAAGCCTACCACTGGAAATCCTATAAAACTGAGCTTTTCCAGCACATCTCCCCCCAAGGCACCAACTCCCATAACCCCTATTTTCACCTCAATCTCAGGATCAGACATGTCCCAGATTTTCTTTTCCTGATTTTCCTGGAAATGAGTAAGTCTGCGGTGAAAATTCAGAACGCCCATGATCACATAATTGGTCATAGAGAAGGTCAGTTTTTCATCCACAATCCGAACAATCGGAAGGTCAGCAGAAATTGTCTGATCCGTCAAAATATGATCCACTCCAGCACCCATGGAACTGATCAATTTGAGATTTGGGAAGGTCGAAAGAATGCCAGGCGGGTGTTGCCAAACCAAGGCAACTTCGACTTCTTCAGGTTCTTTGATCTCCGGGTAAACCTGAATTTTAAGATCAGGATCCAATTCACGAATAACTTGAATCCATGAATCAGGGTTTTTTCCGGGGCAAATAATTGCTAAACTCATTTGAAAAGAAAATTTTAAATTGAAATAGCCGAAAAACTTCGAACAGTCTATTTCCTCTTAAATAAAAGGAACCTTTTGATTCACAAAAATGCATTAAAAAACCCCAAATTGCAGGTGATTCCTGAACTATCATAGATTTTTTGGGATTGTAATTGAAATTTAAAGAAACAGAAAAATCCAAATGAAACAGAAATTCACATTTACCCTGGCAATCTTATTGATGGCAGGCATGACCGCTTTTGCACAGCAAATCCAAATGCCCCAAGCTTCGCCTTCTGCGAAAATCGCACAAAAGGTAGGTCTCACAGACGTGACTGTTGACTACAGCAGACCAAGTACAAAAGGGAGAAAGATCTTTGGAGAGTTGGTCCCTTTTGGTGAAGTATGGAGAACTGGTGCCAATGGGGCAACCATCATTTCTTTTTCTACCGATGTAGAGATTGATGGCAAGAAAGTTCCCCAAGGACAGTACGCAATCTATTCCATTCCCGGAAAATCTGAGTGGACAATCATTCTTTCAAAGGACACCAAACTGTGGGGAACAATCGGATATGATCCTAAAAATGATCTGATGAGATTTCAGGTCGAGCTAAATAAGTTGAGCAGAGTATATGAGACCTTTGAAATCAGCTTTAATAATATGACCGATACAGGTGCTGATTTATCAATCAAATGGGATCAGACCAGAATCGATTTTCGGATCGTCACTCAGGTTGATGCAATTGTGATGGCTCAAATCAAGGAATTGGTCCTTGATAAAAACGCCACCGACGCGACTTTGCTTTACTCAGCGGCCAATTATTACTTCACCAATCAGAAGGATATTCCTTTAGCATACACCTGGATTACCAAATCTGTGGAAAGTGATCCAAAATACTGGACAGTTCACCTTAAAGCTAAAATTGAATTGGCTCTCGGAATGAAAACAGAAGCATTGGAATCTGCCAAAAGATCAAAAGAGTTGGCAATTGAAGCTAAAAATCCGGATTACGTCAGTCTGAACGACAGATTGATCAAGTCCATCAGGTAATTGCAAAATGCCTCCCAAGCGGGAGGCATTTTTTTTATTCTACTTTTAAATTCTCTTACTTTTTAAAGAACAACTGAAGAATTGCACCCAATGCCATCACAAACAAACATCCGATGGCATTGTACCAAAGAAATCCGATGTCCCATACAAATCCGAAAAGTCCGACTCCATTTTTCCAATGGACGACAAGAATCAGGAGTTGGGAAGCCAGAGCCGCAATGAAAACTGCTCTTCCTTTCACCCATTTCATAAAAAATCCCACCAGGAAAATCCCGAGAATTGTACCGTAAAAAAGTGAACCAAGCAGGTTAACAGCCTGTATCAAATTTTCAAAAAGAGAAGCATAGGTTGCAAAAAGAATTGCGCCCAGACCCCAGAATGCAGTAAAGAACTTTGACGAAAGCACATAATGCTTTTCAGACGCATTTTTATTGATGGAGCGCTTGTAAAGGTCAACTGTACTCGTGGTTCCAAGGGCGTTAAGTTCTGAAGAGGAAGAAGACATTGCAGCAGCAAAAATCACAGCGAACAACAAGCCGATAACTCCTTCAGGCAAGTGATCCATCACGAATCTCATAAAGATGTAGTCGGTGTCCCTCGTTTCCGCCAAAGGATCATTTGTGACAATTAACTCCTTCACTTCGTCTCTTATAGTTCCTTGTTCAGTCTTAAGGTCTTTCAGATTTTCCCGAATAGAAGTTTCCCGGGTTTCGTCTTTTTGATCTATTGCTTCCAATAATTGCAAATAGGAGGTTTTGCTCTCTTCGAAATTTCGGGTATAATCTTTTTCCAACACCTCATATTCCCCGGCATATTCACTTTGCTTGAGATTGTCGGTATGAATTTTATTGAAAATTACCGGGGGTTGATAAAACTGGTAAAAGACAAAGACCATCACCCCGATGAAAAGAATCACAAACTGCATCGGGATTTTTAAAAATCCATTCATGATGAGTCCCATTCTGCTTTGGGTAAGTGTCTGACCGGAAAGGTAGCGCTGCACCTGACTTTGATCTGTACCAAAATAGGAAAGGAATAAGAACACGGCAGCAGTCATCCCTGACCAGACATTATATCGATCAGCCAGATCAAATTCAAAGCTGACAATATTAAGTTTCTCCATTTTTCCGGCTACATGCAAAGCCTCCTGAAATGAAATTGGGAGCATTTGGATCACAATAATTCCTGCCAGTAACATCCCTCCCATCATGACAGCCATCTGCTGCTTTTGAGTGATTGAGACGGCCTCTGTTCCTCCGGAAACAGTGTAGGCTATCACAATCATTCCTATGAAAATATTGGTCAGGGTCAGATTCCATCCCAACAAAGTGGAAAGAATAATTGCGGGCGCGTAAATCGTAATACCCGCTGCCAAACCTCTTTGAATGATAAAAAGCAAAGCAGCCAATGTTCTGGTTTTCAAATCAAATCGATTCTCCAGAAACTCATATGCTGTGTAAACTTTCAGTTTGTAATAAATCGGAATGAATACAATCGATATGATAATCATTGCCAAAGGCAAGCCGAAATAGAATTGGATAAACCTCATTCCATCCTCATAGGCTTGTCCGGGAGTACTCAGAAATGTAATCGCTGAGGCCTGAGTTGCCATAATAGACAGACCGATAGTCCACCAATTGTCCGAATTATTGCCTCTCAGATATGAATCAAGGCTCTTCTGCCCCAATGTTTTGTAGATGCCGTAAACTGCAATAAGCAGCATCGTACCAAATAGTACAACCCAATCAAGCGTACTCATGAGTATGCTACCATTAACCAGTAAAACAGGATAATCATCAGAACTAAACTACCGAGCAGTCCTGCATACAAATATTTCCAACGGATAGGTTTCTTTTCCAAAACTTATTGCTCGATCAGGTTTACAAATAATTTAATGGCGCCCGGCACACCAGCCGGAAGCTGTCTGAAAAAGGAAATTCCGGTGTAAACATACGATCCTTCCCCAAACTTGGCATAAATCAAAGAACCCTTACTGGAAGGTTCATCAGGATCCTGCATTTCCAAAGGTGCAGAATATTGCTCCGCAACATCTGTGGCAAAATACAATCCTCGCTCTTGAACCCAATCTTCAAAATCTGAATCAGTGATTTGATTTGGTGTTGACAAAACCGGATGTGACCAATCCGCTTTTATTGCTGAACCCTGAACAGTCACTCGATCTCTTCCGATTGAAAAAGGATATGGTCCCAATTGATTGGTCAGAAGTGGCGCGTTGGTGTTATACTGAACGATCACATTACCACCTGACCTTACGTAGCCCATCAAACTCTGTTGGTTTGAACTCAGATCTTGATTAGTGTTATAAGCACGGATGCCGACCACTACTGCTTTGAACTGGCTCAAATATTCAACCGAATAATCATCCGGCCCTATCAATGTAACCTGATATCCGAGTGCAGAAAGCACCGCAGGAACATCATCTCCCGCTCCCGGAATGTAACCAATCTTAGAACCTGAAAGCTTCCAATCAGCCTGAATTAAATTAAATGAGGCTGGTGTGGAGTACGTAAGATTCGGGATATGTTTGTAGGAAATTCGATGGGTAATCAAATCATAGCTTTTTCCCGAATCAACAGTATATCTGGCCGTCACAACTTTCTTGCCTGCACCATTGGGCAAAAATTCAACCTGAAAAATCCTCTTTTTCAGGAAAGCATTATCCTCAATCATCAAGATTCGATACTGAGCGGAGTCCAATCCTTCAAAATCAAGGTTTCCATCCAAAATCTGATTTCTGAAATTAACCGTGACAGTCAAAGTGGGCTCTGCACCCGAAATCAGGAAAATATTCTCTTTTGAAATTGTAAGATCAATTTCAGGAACAACTGTAAATGGCTGCTTTATCTCACCATCCACCTGATCATTGAATTTATAATTTAAGGCAAGAGGCATGGTGAATTGCTGACCTTCCAGTTCAAATGAAAAATCTCCCGTTGGCTGATTGCTTTCAAATGGCTTGCCGACATCCTCCTGATTTTTCACCGAATACAAGGCACCATCAATTGGTTCTTTGAGCCAATAAGGCTGCGAAAGCTGAAAATCTTCGGGAACCGTAAACTTGATCGGGATTCTAGCAGGCTCATTGCTTTTTATCTCGGTTACAAAAAAAGAAGATGTTGACCCAAACAGATTAATCGAGCCAGACTTGAGCGGAAATCCTGATGGATTGTTGACGATTAGTTCAGTCGTAATTTCTTGTCCGTTAAAACCCAATTCAGATCTCACATTCCATTCCGCCTCCATTCCCATTGCCAAAAAGATCAGGTTATCGATTCGGTGGATTTTTTCTTTAATCCAGTTTTCAGAGGATTTGAGAGCAGCGAGGTTTTTTCTGATTTGGAGAAGATTTGGAACGTTGGCAGGCGGGTTTTTAAAGTCAAATTCCTGGATTGCTTTTTCAATTGCTGTCTCAGTTGTTTTTCCTCCGTCTACTTCATTCCATCTGTTGGGTACTCCCTCGAAAGGGCCTTGGGAATACGCTTCCCCTTTGATTAATTGGATATAATCTTTCGCTTCTCCAATACTTGCTGTAGAGCCAAAACCCTGGGACTTGTGCATAGTACGGCTGTCCGCAGCAATTTGACTATAGCTTTCGCCTAAGACACCATCGAATTCTCCTACCGGGAAGACATGATAAACCTTGCCTGCTTCAGGTGTAAAATCACCTCCAAAATTATATGCATTGAAGAAAATTCGTTTGGGCTGCCAGATCTTGACCGATTTTAATTGCTCGGGGAAAGCTGCAGGATTTCCCGCCAAGTCGAATGCCTCTTCCGCTAAAATCGCGGAAGCAGTGTGTTGACCATGAGTGATTCCAGGAATTGTATTAAACCGTGTGATAATAATATCAGGTCTGAAACTCCGGATTACCCATACGACATCGGCAAGTACTTTTTCTTTATCCCAATTTTGAAATGTTTCATTTGGATTTTTCGTGAATCCGAAGTCCATCGCTCGGGTAAAAAACTGCCGTCCGCCATCGGTTTCTCTTGCTTTGATCAGTTCCTGAGTTCTGATTTGGCCAAGCTCAATACCAAGTTCTTTCCCTATCAGATTCTGCCCTCCATCTCCACGTGTCAAGCTTAGGTATGCAACCTGAGAGTGCTCTCCGTTGACCAAATAAGCAATCATTCGGGTATTTTCATCGTCCGGATGCGCAGCTACATAGAGGACTCTTTTGGTCTCTTTAAGCTGTAAAAGCTGGTGATAAATGGTGGAAGAAGGGATGGATTGTGCTTTTAAAACAGCGCTACCGAAGCAAAAGAAAACAAGGACTATACTGCGTAGAAGTTTTGTTATTCTCATAATGAAACGAATGTGCCCCAAGCTAGAACAAGCTCTAATCAAAAAAAAATAAATTGTGATTAATGGAGCAAATGCCTATCTATTGCCGGTGTATCGGATTTTTCCGGGGACGGTATACCCCACTGTAAACTCAAAGAAATCTGCCTTCGCCTTATGGGCTTTGATCTGAAGTCCTGCAAAAATATTGGACTGGAATCTGTACCTGACTCCTACCCGCTCATAAAACCAGGAAATCTCCTCGTTCAATTCGTTTCGCTTCAAGTATGCACCGAATCCAATTGGCACAAAAAGCCGATCATTTAGTTTCCATTCCCAGGAACCTACAACGGCAACAGAAACCTGATCTGAAAAATCAAATTTCTGACCGGGATATCGGGTTTCCATCCCGGGAGCAAAAAATACATCCGTACCCAAACCTAAACGATATCTATAATCTGCTTCCCAGAGGTAATTGACACCAAATCCTCCTCGGAAGTAAGCCCGATCTCCAATCTTATAATTTTTCATCCCGGCATACATTGCAAAATTCCAAAACCATCTTTTTTCTAAAGAAGGAAATTTCACTTCCTCTTCAAACTCGTAGGATTGCTTTCCCAGGTTTGTTCCAAACCCGATTGAAATCGGTACCAGATTTATTCCAGCATTTGGCTTCTTGGTGGCTCCATTGGAGTAATGCTTCAAACCAACCATGGTAAAAGCCATCAATTTTGGAGTAATCTTATAATTAGCCTTAATTCCAAGATGGATGTAGGCATTCATTTCAGATCCGATAAATAGATTGTCCGGATTTTTATCTGGATCGAAAGGGTTCAGGTTGAAGCCCAATCCAATCTGCCCATAATAGCTCAGATTGAATTTTCTAAATAATCCTTTGTGACTCATTGGAAACTCCCCAAAAGCATAAACTGCCTGAGGCCTACCTATTTCAGAATAATAAGGTAATGTGCCTGAATAGCCCACTCCAAATACCGGATAGCGATATAAGTAGGTGTAATGATCTTTCGCGAAACTTCTCCATCCAAGTCTGACATCGACACCTTGATAATTAATAATATTGTGCAAATCATCGGCCCAATCTTTTCCATTACTTATCAGTGGACCTCCCTCATAGGATACTTCAAGTACCTTCTGATACTTTGATTGGGCTCTTAAATCAAAAGCAAAAAAACTTGTTAGGAGAAAGAAAACGATGACATAGGTCCTGCTCACGATGAGAAATGGCTAATTCTTAAATTCAAAATTAAAAACTTTAGGAAAAGATAAGCCTCCCATTTGAAAAAGAAAGACTTATTTATCGAAAGCACTCAGATAAGATTTTAAACTTTGAACTAAGGGCCTATCCATTCTTATTATGGATGATCACATTCACCTAAGAATTTTTACAAATAGAATTTATTTGAGAATTGAAAAGCAAAACACAAAAAAAGGCCAACCCGATGGGTTGGCCTTTATATTTTATTCACATCCGAATTAATTATCCATCCAATTAGGACCTAATTTTTCGATCAGCATTTTATTCAATTTTTCTGCCTCAGCGGTGTTTTTCAAACGTGTGTGAACCTGGAAAAGAACTGCCATGATATCTGTGTTGTCAGGTCTGATCTCCAAAGCTTTCGTGAAGTATGGAAGAGAATTTCTATAATAATCATCAGCTTTCTGACCCATTGAAGCAGATTGCTTTTCCCACTCTGAATCAGATAAAGTATTCAGATCAGCCAGGATTTTTCTTGAAGCCTCAAGCATCAAAGCACCTGTGTAATAGTTTCCTTCGAAGTAGTTTGGATCAGCTTGCACAGATTTCATATAATCCGCCATAGCACCATCCATATCACCTGACTGCTCTTTCAAATATCCTGATCTTAAAAGGATAGATGGATTGTTTGGATCAGTCTTCAGCGCTTCATTGATAGAAGCCATTGCGTCATCCATTTTATTTAATTGAAGCAGCAACTGGATCTCATATTCAGCAAGGATTTTATCCTCAGGATATTCTTCTCTTGCAGCCATTACGATATCGTATGCACCTTCAGGGTTTTTGTCCTCTCCACTCAGAATCTGAACCATGAAGTAATAAGCATTCAGCTTATTGTATTCAGGGATATCAAGCAGGTAGCCAAAGTGCCTCTTTGCTTCTTCAAATTTACCAAGATCATTTGCAAGGAAACCTGCATTGTAATGGATCACTGAATCTTTCAAATCTACTCCACCGGCAAGATCAAAGAAAGAATAAGCCATCTCCAAATCATTTTCATTGTACCTGTCAATCGCTTTGTCGAAAGCCACGTTTTTGAAGGTGAAGATAGAGTAAGGTCTCAAGTTATCCGGAACACCCAGGATGTCTTCAGCAAATACTTCCTTGCCTATTTCGGAATCTTTTCCTCCGGCCTTTTCTGCAGTCTCCAGATAAGTGGCCAAGGCTGTTTTACCAACTTCCAGGTTTTCAGCAGTGTTTGTTGAGTCAGATCCAAACATTTTAGTCTGGATTTTTGCTTTCAGCAAATAGGTAGCAGGATCGCCACTTGTTTCCGGATCTTTGGTAGCTGCCTCTATTTCAGTAAGGGCGGTTTCCAGGTTTCCAGATTTGAAGTTCTTTTCGGCAGCACGATACACCTTTTTTTGTCCAAAGGCCAGTGTCGTAAATCCGATCAGGGCCATTGATAGAATTAGCTTCTTCATTAGTTAAGTTAGTTTCTTGTTTGTTTGGTTAATCTGTTAATTCCTCTGTTGATTCTGTTGACTCGGATGATTCGGTTCCTGTTTCCGGAGTTTCTGTCGGTATGACCACTTCTTCTCTGGAGATTTTTTCGACAGATGATATCGCATCATCTTCGTTCAATCGAATCAGCCTTACTCCTTGTGTCGCTCTTCCCATTACCCTCAGCTCATCGATTGAGATTCGGATGGTAATTCCCGACTTGTTGATGATCATCAGATCATCGGTTTCAAGCACTTCTTTGATCGCAACTAATGCACCTGTTTTCTCGGTAACATTCATCGCTTTCACCCCTTTTCCTCCACGATTCGTGATTCTGTATTCGTCAAGGTTTGAACGCTTTCCGTATCCCTTTTCAGAGACGACAAGCAGGGTTGCGTTCTCCTCTGAGGCACAAACCATGCCAATGACATAATCATTTGCATCTGTTAACTTAATTGCTTTTACTCCGGTTGCTGTTCTGCCCATTGGCCTTACTGCAGCCTCTGGAAAGTGAATGGCTCTGCCCGATTTGGCAGCGATCACAATGTGGTGGCTACCATTTGTCATGTCCACTTTTACCAGTTGATCATCCTCCCTGATATTCAGCGCGATAATACCATTTGTTCTTGGTCTGGAGTATTGCTCAAGGGTTGTTTTCTTGATAATTCCCTGCTTGGTCACCATAATCAGGAAGTGATTATTGATGTAATCAGGATCATTCAAATCGTTAACCTGAATAATTGAACGGATTTTATCATCCTGCTCAATATTTATCAAATTTTGGATTGGTCTTCCTTTTGAAGTTTTGGCTCCTTCAGGAATCGCGTACGTTTTCAGCCAGAAAAGTTTTCCTTTATCTGTGAAAATCAAGAGATAATTATGGGTGGAAGCCGTGAAAAGGTATTCTGTAAAGTCATCTTCTTTGGTGCTTACACCACGAGAACCTACTCCTCCTCTTCCCTGTGTTCTGTATTCTGTCAAAGCAGTGCGCTTCACATATCCCTGATGGGAAACTGTGATGACCACTTCTTCATTTGGAATCATGTCCTCGTAGCTGAAGTCTTCTGCGTTATGCTCGATAGTCGTTCGACGGGCGTCAGAATAACGCTCTTTCATCTCGTTCAGCTCAGTTTTAATAATCTCCATCCTCTTCTCCTCGCTTGCCAGGATTTCTTTGAGCTCTTCGATCAAAGCCATTAATTCTTTGTATTCCTGAATGATCTTTTCGCGCTCCATTCCGGTCAATCTCTGCAATCTCATATCGAGGATTGCACGCGCCTGAATCTCACTCAATTCAAATCTCTCCATCAATCCATTTCTGGCTGCTTCAGGATCTTGTGAACTTCTGATCAAAGCAATCACCTCATCCAGGTGATCCAACGCGATCAGATAACCCTGCAAGATGTGAGCTCTCTTCTCTGCTTCTCTCAGTTCATATTCAGTTCGTCTTACGACTACTTCATGCCTGTGACTTACATAGTGAACGATCATATCCTTCAGGTTCAGCGTATAAGGACGACCTTTCACCAAGGCCACATTATTTACTGAGAATGAAGTCTGAAGTCCTGTATGCTTGTAAAGATTGTTCAGAACAACGCTTGAAATCGCATCACGCTTTAATTCATAAACGATTCGCATACCCTGACGATCAGATTCATCTCTGATGGCAGATATACCTTCTATTTTCTTTTCGTTGATCAGTTGAGCAGTTTTTTCGACCATATTGGCCTTATTGACCATGTAAGGAATCTCAGTGATGACGATCATCTCCTTAGTTCCTCCTTCTTTGATCTCCACTGCGGCTTTTCCTCGCACTACCACTCTGCCACGGCCAGTTTCAAAAGCAGCTTTAACGCCATTGTATCCGTAGATAATTCCACCAGTTGGGAAATCAGGAGCAATGATATGCTCCATCAATTCAGATACAGTTATGTCTTTGTTTTCGATGTAAGCGATAATACCTGTAATGACTTCTCCCAAGTTATGGGGAGCCATATTGGTCGCCATACCCACAGCAATTCCGGAAGCTCCATTGAGAAGCAAAGCGGGAACTTTTGCAGGAAGAACAACCGGCTCTTTTAAGGAATCATCGAAATTGAACTGAAAATCAACCGTTTCCTTGTTGATATCAATCAACAATTCTTCAGCAATTCTCCTTAGTCGGGCTTCGGTATATCGCATCGCAGCCGGGTTATCACCATCGATCGAACCAAAGTTACCCTGACCATCAACAAGAGGATACCTCAATGACCATGGCTGAGCCATACGAACCATGGTTTCGTACACAGCAGAATCACCATGCGGGTGATATTTACCGAGTACCTCTCCAACGATTCTGGCTGATTTTTTATAAGGTTTGTTGTGTAAAACACCTAGTTCCTGCATCCCGAAAAGGATCCTTCTGTGAACTGGCTTTAGTCCGTCTCGGACATCCGGAAGTGCTCTTGAAACAATGACCGACATCGAATAATCGATGTAGGCACCACGCATTTCCTCTTCAATATTAATTGGTATGATGTTCTCGTTTTCTCCTTGAGCCATATTATGCTATTCCTGAGGGTCGATTAGGCCCGCAAGATAGTAAAAACAGAGCGGTTTTGAAAAGGGAATACAAACACCATTCAGTACTTTATCCCTTAATAACGTTGACCAACTTTTCGGTTTTGGAATAGGAAGATGGAACTTCCACGGTATTCGATTCCATTGTGCATGTGCTTCATCACGACTCCACATCCCTGAATTTTGCACCTCTTGGTTCCGGGCAAGGTCATTGCCATCCCGACTTGAAGAGCATACACAGTTTGATCCATATTTTGAAATTCAGTGTAATCCGAAGCCGCAAAAGTGAAATTTCTAAACTCGGCTCCTCCTTTTATAAAAAGCTTAGCATACTCGGAAAATTCCCGCTCAATCCTGAGTCCAAATCCATAATACGGTTCGTCCACCAAAGCAATTCTCGGATCAAAGGATTCTTGCAAATCCATTTGACCATATTCTCCCTCCAGAATAAATCTCCAGGGATAGTTTTGCTTTACTCTTTGACGAAGTTCGGACTGCATGTACAGATTGGCTGATGCATAACTACGGTATTGCCATTTCAAAAATTTGGCTCTTTTTCGGGCATCCCAAAGAATCAGGCCGACAGTTCCATACAATTTGCTGACCTGATACGAACTCCCTTCGAAAGTGAATTGATGATCGCCGCCTTCGAGCGGAGAGATACTTCCCCATTCTCTTCCATAACCTCCTCCAATTGTAATTGTATTAAAAAGATTAATGCGAAGGCCAACATTTACCGGATAAGCCCAGTTATTTCCTTTCATATCCAGAGGAATTTCATCCTTCAATTCCAGCTGATTCTCAAAATTCTTTACCTGATAAAAAGGGTATAAACTTGGTATCTCCGTGTAAAAAGGCATTTTTGTCTGGTGGTAAGCACCCCCACCGGAAATTTCAAGACTGAACATTTCCATCACATTCCGGGTAAAGTTTCCGATAGAAGATTCACTTTTCGGATTCTTTGCTTTATTGGAAATACCGAAAATATCCTCCTCCTGAGCGTTGGAAATAGTAAGGACGAAGAAAAATAGGATTGGCAGGAAGAACTTTTTGAATTTCATACTTTGGTAAACGATGACCGTTAATTGAAAGTGTAAAATTATAAAAAAAGCCTCCTGTTTGGGAGGCTTTCTTTTTTCAATTCAAAATATGTCAACGGGAAGTGATTTAAATCCCTGCTCCGTCATCTTTGGTTTTCAATGATTTAATAAGGCTATCCATTTTTTCTTTGGCAGCCGGATCTTCTTTAATAGCCTTGTTTACTTTGTTGTAGGTGGCAATTCCCAGGATTGTATCGTTTTTGATCAAACCTGTTTTATATTCTACCACGACTTGTTTCATGGATGCCAGGAAATCAAGAATTCCCTGATAGGCTACTTTTTCCTCAGGAGTCACGTTGATTGCAGTCATTTTTGCTTCATCACCCCATGCAGCTTTGATTTCATTGTAACGAGCTCCGCCACCAAGCACCACATTATTGGTGATCATGTCGACGAGCTCTTTGTTTTTGCCTTCCACAAAATCTGAAGTCATTACCTCAACTTTAGCGAATTTTGCCATTTCCTCTTCAGTAACGGCCTCTTCGACTGCTACTTCCTGTGCGTAAACGGTAAGTCCCAGAAATGCGAAAAACGCCCAGAACAAGATTGATTTTTTCATAGTTGGTAAATTTATAGTTTTGAACTCTGTCGATCCAATAAAGAAACCCGAGTCCTAAAAACCAAGTAAAAAATGTTCTTTTAGGATATTTTATGATAAGTGGTAAAGAAAAAAATTGAGGTAAGTTTTTTTGTCAATAAGAAAAACCCTTGGGAGAAATTGGTAAAAAGACTGATTAATACCGAATCGCTTTTAATTCCTCGATCGTTGCAATCGGGTTGGCAGAACTAAAA
>VFKK01000026.1 GCA_009885605.1 Cyclobacteriaceae bacterium
GTCCGATGGGAAAAAGTGCTTTCGCAAGCTGTTCCTGACTCAATTGACAAAGGAAATAGCTCTGATCCTTATTTGGATCGGCTCCTGCAAGTAATTGATAAACTGGTTTTCCTTCAACTTTCAATTCTCCCTTTTGACAATAATGACCTGTGGCTACGAAGTCTGCTTTTAGCTTTTGCGCAGCTTTCAGAAAAATATCAAACTTGATTTCACGGTTGCAAAGAATGTCAGGATTAGGAGTTCTACCTGCTTCATACTCTGAAAACATGTAATCGACAATTCGCTCACGGTAGTCTTCGCTGAGATCAATGGCCTGAAATGGGATTCCGAGTTTCTGGGCGACCAACATTGCGTCTGTTGAGTCTTCCATCCAGGGGCAATCATTGGAAATGGTGACTGATTCATCGTGCCAGTTCTTCATGAACATTCCGATGACTTCATAGCCTTGCTCGAGGAGGAGGTGAGCTGCTACTGAACTATCTACGCCGCCTGAAAGGCCGACGACTACTCTTTGTTTTGTATTCATTTGACGTAATAATTAATGGATTCAAGGTCCATTAGGTTACAAGTACTGCGAGAACAATGATTCAAAGTGAATTGGTTCTTAGCAAAGCGAAATTAAGGATTTGAAAATTGAAAGATGAGAAAATAAAGAGTTAACGAATGATTTGAGTGAATGGAGGATTTTCGAGCCAGACTCAAAAATCAAAATCCAACAGCCTTATCGTCACCGCGCGGATCTGCTCCGCCTTCCAATTTACCCGTTGGAAGTACCAGAATAGCATCCACTTTTCCGATGATGGGATTGTTATTTTCCTGAATGAGGTAGCCTTTCAGTTTCAATTTGCTGATCAATGCAGAATCAAAAGATGCTGGTTCAAAACTCACCAAATCCGGCAACCATTGGTGATGAAATCGGGGAGCATTAACAGCTTCCTGCATGCCCATCCCAAATTCGTAGACATTCAAAATCGTCTGTAAGACAGAGGTGATGATTGTTGATCCTCCCGGCGTTCCAATCACCATCCAAAGCTTCCCGTCTTTTTCGACAAGTGTGGGAGTCATAGAGCTCAACATTCTCTTACCGGGAGCGATGCTATTGGCTTCAGCCCCAACTAATCCAAACATATTCGGAACTCCGGCTTTTGAGCTGAAGTCATCCATTTCGTTATTCATGAAAAATCCAAGCTCATCGATGTATACCTTTGAGCCATAGGCTCCATTCAAAGTGGTAGTGACGGAAACCGCATTTCCCTCTGCGTCCACAATGGAATAATGGGTTGTTTCCATACTTTCTGCGAAAGCAATTTCACCCTCTTTGATGTCGGAAGATTTGGTGGCCAGATCAAAACTGAAGCTTGACATTCTCGATTTCAGGTAGTCTGCATTCAGCAAATCATTTACCGGGATTTTCACAAAATCCGGATCACCCAGGAAGAAATTCCGATCTGCATAAGCTCTTCTTTCTGCTTCAACCAGAAGTTGAACATGTTCCGGTGAATGGTGTCCATAGGATTTTAAATCATAGGGCTCGACCATTTTCATGATTTGAGCGAGTGTGATTCCGCCTGAGCTGGGAGGAGCCATAGAGATGATTTTCAAATCTTTATAGGGGAATACAATTGGATCTCTCCAAGCTGCTTCGTATTCTGCAAGATCTTCTTCTGTGATGATTCCGCCTTTGTCTTGCATATGCTTTGCAAGTATTTTGGCTGTTTCGCCTTTGTAAAACTCATCTCTTCCATTGGCAGCAATCCTGCTCAGCGTTTCGGCCAAAACCGGGATTTTCAAGGTGTCTCCGGCTTTCAGTTCTTTGGCAAAAAAAGTCTCCGGCCCATTCACGTCGATAAAAGTTTGACGGGCTTTTTGAAGTCTTTCAGCTTGTTTTTCGGTAATGACAAAACCTCTTTTTGCCAATTCAATGACTGGCTGAAGAATTTCTGCAGGAGTCAGTTTCCCGAATTTTTCCTGTGCCTCAAAGATTCCGGCGATTGTTCCTGGTACTCCGGAAGCCATTGCGCCCTGCGTGCTCAACCCGGGAATTACATCACCCCTCTCATCCAAGTACATGTCTCCTGAAGCTGCTCTCGGTGCCTTTTCACGGTAATCAATCGAACCAACAGAGCCATCAGCCATTCGGTAAACCATGAAACCGCCGCCACCAAGATTTCCTGCGAAAGGAAAGGTCACTGCTAACGCCATTTCAGTCGCCATCATCGCATCAAACGCATTTCCACCTTTTCGGATTATCTCCAAACCAATTGCAGATGCCTCCTCACGAGCGGAAACAACCATTGCTTTTTCACCGATCAATCCTTGAATTTTTTCAGTCTCTGGTTCTTGCTTTCCGCAGGAAAAACTGGCAAAACTGAAAGCAATCAAGATCAGAAAGCTTCCATTGGATCGGGTATTAATCATGGTTGAGGAACGAGAAGGGTGGAATTGAAGAGTTTGAGGATCCGCTTATATTCGTCAGTCCAGGAGCTCGGCTCCACAAAACCGTGGTCCTCAACGGGGTAGATTGCCATCTCCCAATTATCTTTTTTGAGTTCGATCAATCGCTGCGAAAGCCTGACAACATCCTGAAAATGGACATTTACATCCATCCATTCCGTGAGCCATGAGCAGATTTCCTTTCAGGCCTTCGGCAAAATAAATCGGGGAGGAGCGACGGTAAGCAATCGGATCCTCTTCCGGTGTGTTGAGAATATTGGCGGTGTAACCGTGATTGTAATGCGCCCAATCCGTCACAGACCGAAGTGCAGCACCGGATTTGAATACCTCGGGGGCCTTGAAGAGTCCCATCAAAGTGATAAATCCACCGTAGCTTCCTCCGTAAATCCCTATCCTTCCGGCATCCACTCCATGGGAATTCACCAGGAATTTTACTCCGTCAACCTGATCTGAAAGGTCTTTCCCGCCCATGTGACGATAGATTCCTGTTCTCCAGTCACGTCCATATCCAGAGGATGCCCGGTAATCTATATCCAAGACGGTGTATCCCAAATCGGTCAAAAGATTGTGGAACATGTATTCACGAAAATAGGTACTCCACCATTTGTGCACGTTTTGGAGATAGCCTGCTCCATGGACAAAAATCACTGCGGCCCCATTCTTTTTAGCAGGTTCGGGCAAATAAAGTCGAGCTGGAACTTGAGCCCCATCTTCGGCCGTGAAGTGTACGATCTGAGGATCTTTCCAGGAATAGGCTTTGAATTCAGCACTTTGGCCGGCTGTTAGTTGAGTGGCTTTGGCACCGACTTTAGCATCCTGAATGAAAAGTTCGGTGGGTTGATTGCTGTAGGAGAAGAGAATCGCAAGTTTCTTTTCATCCGGTGAAAGAGTGACCTCATTATTTCCGGTCATGGAAGTGAGTTTTTCCATCTTTCCGCCCATCAGGGGCATGCGATAAAAGTGCCTTTCACCCGGATCGACTTCAGAGGTGGTGAGGTACCAGAACTTTTTATCCCTTGAAATAAACGGATCAAAAACCTCGTATTTACCATTCGTAAGTGCAATTTTCTTACCAGTGCTTGCATTCAGCAAATAGAGATGTGAATAACCTGTAGCCTCTGATTGGAAGTAAATATGTTCATTATCAGGAAGCCAACCCAATACTCCGCCGCCGAAAGCGCCACCGATCCCGGGACCACCAACCCATGCCTCGTCACGCTGACGATCGAGAGTTTTCAAAACACCGGTTTGGAGATTTACCTCGGCTATCCATCGGTCTTTATTGTCAAAAGACCGAATCTGCATAATTGCTCGTTTCCCGTCCGGAGAAAAATTCAGACTCGATAATGTCAATTCCCTTTCTTTTGGCTCCCAGCTTTTCTCAGGATAGTCTTTTACATAATCAGGTAAATCTTTGATACCGGGGAGATTGGCTGTACTGACAAAATAAACAGTGTCAAGGGTGAGGTCATAGATTCCGATCTCAGTTTTGCTTGGAGCAATTCCAACTTTTGTCCGCGAGTTCAGGTCTTCGGTGTATCCGGATGACGCAGTGTAGTCCGGAACTTTTGTGTTTTTGTTGCTAGCTGGTGGAGTGAAAATCGCGAATGTCGCAAAGTTTTTGTCAGGAGAAATCTGAAGATTGGAGATGTTTTTGCCTTCTGTATAAAAGGCAAAAGCCTTACTGCTTTGGTTTGCAAGAGATTCACGATAAGTACGGGATAGTTTTTTCGCCTCCTCGCGCTCTTGAACTTCTCGGAGCAAGTTTAGATTTTCCGCCTCCAGAAATCCTGGTTTTTTTGCTTCAAGCGGGCTTCTATTAAATGCCTTAGCACCTGGAACTATATTGGTTGCTTTGCCAATGTTTTTTGAAATGCGGTTGAGAACATAAATATTTCCGGATGAGTTGAAGGAAATTTCACTCTCATTAGCCAGAAACTTCGGGTTGTTGAATTCCTCAAACCATTCAAGCAAGACTACCGGATTTCCCACAGGTGGTGAATCCATCATCAGGTTATTTCCTTCCCGATAAAGCCGAAGACTTTTGTCACGATTGAAAGACGCATTGGATTTAATCAATCCTTTTGCTTCCGGCCAATGAACTTTCTGGATTTGCGAAGGATTGTCCAGATTGATTTTATAGAGAGAATCAGTAGGATCCTGGTCCTTGTTATATTGAAAAAATAGCTGCTTTCCGTCATCTCCCCATAAAGCAGCAGAAGGAAAAGTTCCCATCCACTTCGGATCCCGCATGATGTATTCAACACTTAAGGGTGATTGGGCATTTGCTTCGAAAAGGGCAATAAAAAGCAAAGGCAGAAATAGAAATTTTCGCTGCATCATTATTTTAAGTCTTTGGGATTTCAATTGGTAGCGTTCATAAACTTGATCAACTCTTCCTCAATGACCAAAAGTTGGCTTTGCAGGGTTTGATTAAGTTCATGTGAGTTTTCGATGTCTGATTCCATTTCTTCTAAGATTTTCCTGGTTTTCAGCGCACCTATATAACTCATACTTGGTTTGGATTTATGACAGGTCTTTTTGATTGTTTTAAAATCATCAACAAGAAAAAACTGATTAAGTCCCTTGAGTTCTTTGAGGTTAATATCAATGATTATCTGAACCATTTCCTTGAGCATAACTGGGTCATCATCCCCGAAATACTGTAAAATGGTTTTTTCATTTATGAGTCGATACATGGTTTGGTTAAAGAATCTTTTTAATGAATAAAAATCAGCTGCTACCTTTTTGATAAAATTCACTACTGTCCGACTAAAATAGGCTATTTGTGATAAAGGTTGGAATTTGGTTTACATGGGTACTTTTTTCAAGAAATCTTAAGTGCAAGCCCACTAGGTTTGAAAAAGTGCTGTTTGGTATGATTCTAAGAGTTTTTCCTGGAGTTCTTTGTCAGGGTTGTTGAGGAAGTTGGTTAGGTGGACGTAGCTGGTAAGGTGAAACCTGGTTATGGCTACCATATTTGAAAAGGCCCA
>VFKK01000288.1 GCA_009885605.1 Cyclobacteriaceae bacterium
CCCGGATACACTCATACCCAACTTGCGATGCCCTCTTCGTTTGGATTATGGTTTAGCTCATTTGCGGAAGGCTTGAGTGAGGACTTGGGTATGCTGAAGGCTGCCTTTGATTTAAGTAATAAAAACCCGCTGGGCTCGGCAGCCGGATATGGCTCCAGTTTTCCGCTTAATCGGACGATGACAACCCAACTTTTGGGGTTTGCAGATCTGCATCATAATGTGATAAATGCACAGAATAGCCGGGGGAAAACAGAGAAAACGTTGGCCTTTGCATTGGCAGGAATCGCAGGCACTCTGAATAGATTAGCAGCTGACGTTTGTTTATTTATGAATCAGCATTTTGGGTTCATCAGTTTTCCGGATGATTTGACTACCGGAAGCAGCATCATGCCTCACAAAAAAAATCCGGATGTATTTGAATTGATACGTGCTAAAACTAATCAGATTTCAGCAGTCCCTAATACAGTTAGCCTGCTACTGGCAAATACCACAACTGGGTATCACCGGGATTTGCAATTGCTGAAAGAGGAGATTTTTCCAGCTTTATCAACTTTGAAAAATTGCCTCGCCATGAGCACTTTCATGCTAAAATCAATCAAGGTGAAAAAGGAAATATTGCTGGACCCATTTTTCAAGCATGTATTTTCTGTGGAAGTTGTCAATGAATTGGTGTTGAAGGGAGTTCCATTTAGAGATGCTTACAAGCAAGTTGGATTGGATATAGAATCAGACAAATTTAACCCTGACCAAACCAATCTTACTCACACTCACGAGGGAAGTATAGGCAACTTGAATCTTGATTTGATCAAGAATAAAATGGAAAAGGCAATCACTAGTTTTGACTTCAAGGCAATTGATGCCGCAATAGAATCACTTTTAAAATAAAAAACACATTCCTAGTAATTTTCCTGAACATTACCTATCAAAATTCTATTTTTGGTATTTAGAATTTTTATAACCCATCTAGGTATGAAAATAATCAGGAAATGAAGACTCTTTTAAAAGACGATTTTAAATATGATTTAAAGGCCAGTTTAGTGGTCTTTTTGGTTGCGCTCCCGCTTTGCTTGGGAATTGCAATAGCAAGCGGTGCACCGCCCATGGCGGGATTAATAGCGGGAATTGTTGGAGGAATTGTTATTGGCGCTTTGTCTGGTTCTCATGTCAGCGTTAGCGGACCCGCAGCAGGGTTGACTGTTATTGTCCTGGAATCCATTGCCAGTTTGGGTACATTTGAGCTTTTCCTTGGTGCGTTAGTCATTGCGGGTATTATTCAACTCGGATTTGGATTTCTAAAAGCAGGAGTTCTGGGTTACTATTTTCCACATGCTGTGATCAAAGGAATGTTGACTGCAATCGGTCTGATTTTGATTCTGAAGCAAATTCCTCATGCTCTGGGATATGATAAGGATACCATGGGGGACGAAACTTTCCTTCAAGCTGATCAGCATAATACTTTTTCAGAAATCTGGTATGCAATCCAATACTACAGTCCGGGAGCAATTCCTATAGTTCTTGCATCTCTGGCCATATTGATAATTTTTGAGAGACCAAAAATTAAGAATCATAAAATCTTTGGAGTTGTTCCGGGGGCACTTTGGGCGGTTATATCTGGAATTCTTTTAAACCAGGCATATGGAAAGTGGATTCCTTCCTGGCAACTAAATAATGAACATCTGGTAAATATTCCAGTCCTGAATAATCTGGGAGAGATCGGAAGTTTGCTGACTTTTCCGGATTTTGGAATGATTGGAGAAAGCACATTTTGGGTAGTGGCGGCTACCATCGCTATTATTGGAAGTATAGAAACACTTCTTAGCATTGATGCTGCCGACAAGATGGATCCCTACAAAAGACTAACTCCAACAAGCAAAGAACTGGTTGCGCAGGGCGTTGGAAATACCATCTCAGGTTTGATTGGCGGCTTACCTGTCACGGCTGTAATCGTAAGAAGCTCAGCAAATATCACTGCAGGGAACAGAACTAAGCTCTCAGCAATTTTCCATGGATTTTTGCTGTTTATTCTGACTTTGTCGATTCCTGGCGTTCTGAATATGATACCTTTAAGTGGCCTTGCTGCTGTCTTATTTTTAGTTGGATATAAGCTCGCAAAACCTTCTATTTTCATTCAGAGTTACGAAAAAGGAATAAACCAGTTCATTCCTTTTATTGTGACAGTGACCGCAATTTTATTTACGGATTTGTTAATTGGGATCGGAATTGGGATGGTTTTCGGGTTGTTTTTTGTAATGAAAACCAACTACCAAAGATCAATTGTAGTGACAGAGCTTAATGGGAATTACTTGTTGAAACTTCAAAAAGATGTATCATTCCTAAATAAAGCACCCCTGATGAAGCAACTTTCAGAAATCCCAAATGGCAGCCAAGTAGTCATAAATGCCCAAAGAGCTCAATTTATTGATCATGATATTCAGGAAGTGTTAAATGATTTCATAGAATCTTCCCCAGATAAAAAAATTGAGGTAACAATTGAAGGCTATAAATACAATCTTAAGGAAACTGTATGAACCCATACGAGAAACTATTACTCCAAAACAAAGCTTGGTCTAAAGAAAAGCTTGAATTAGACCACGATTACTTCAATCGGTTAGCACACCAGCAAAAGCCAAAATTCCTCTGGATTGGTTGTTCAGATAGCCGTGTTCCTGCCAATGAAATCACTGGGACTGACCCTGGCGAAGTTTTCGTCCACAGGAACATAGCAAACATGGTGGTTCATACGGATCTGAATCTTCTAAGTGTGCTGCAATATGCTGTCGAAGTGCTTAAAGTGGAGCACATCATCGTATGTGGACATTATGGCTGTGGAGGAATCGAGGCTGCTATTTCTCAGAAGGATTTTGGATTGATAAATAAATGGCTTCGAAATATTAAAGAAGTTTACAAAATGTATCAAAAGGAAGTTGATGCCATTGAAAACCATACTGATAAAATCAACAAACTTGTAGAATTCAATGTAATCGAACAATGCCAGGATTTGATCAAAACCTCTATAGTCCAAAAAGCATGGAAAAATCGAAAAGGTCCTGAAATCCATGGTTGGGTTTATGGTTTAAACAATGGCTTAGTTACTGAATTGGTAAATATCGAAGCAAATGTTGAGAATGTAAATCCAATTTTCCGCTACTCTGACGACCAATTCTGATACGGTTTTAATTATTTTCACCGGATAACGACATTGAATTTTGATTTGTCGTTTCCCGGTTTTTTATTTGTACTGTCCTTTCACTTTTTCCAGTGGCAGGATTTATAAAGAAGAGACGAGAGACAGGCTCTAAGACCCTCTGGCAACCTGGAAAATCCAAGGTGCCAATTCCTGCCAAATGAGATGTTCTTATTTGGAAATATAAATTCTTTGCAAAATGAATTCAAGGCCATCTTCCTTCTCCTTACGATTTTCAAACTCAATTGATTTTCAGCAAGTTGTTTCTTGTTGTATAATTAAATTGATCAAGCCAGATTAGTGGCTTTTACCAAAAGCGGCATTTCATTTTTCATCCATCCTACTTAATCTTTAAACCAAAAAACTATGAGCGCAAACTATCATTTCGACACATTACAACTTCATGCCGGACAGGTTCCGGACCCAACTACCAACTCGCGAGCGGTTCCGATTTACCAAACAACCTCCTATGTTTTCAATTCGGCGGAGCACGGAGCTAATTTGTTCGGGTTAAAAGAATTTGGGAACATTTACACCCGAATCATGAACCCAACAACTGACGTTCTTGAAAAAAGACTTGCCGCTCTTGAAGGAGGTGTTGCAGCAGTGGCAACAGCATCTGGTCAGGCAGCGCAGTTCCTTGCCTTAAACAATATTCTTCAGGCAGGAGAGAATTTCGTTTCTACTACCTTCTTGTACGGAGGTACTTACAATCAATTCAAAGTAGCATTTAAGCGTTTGGGTATTGAGGCACGTTTTGCAAAAGGCCATGACCCGGAAGCTTTCGAAAAGCTGATTGATTCCAAAACAAAGGCTATTTATTTGGAGACAATCGGAAACCCTGAGTTCAATATTCCGGATTTTGATGCAATTGCCGCTTTGGCAAAAAAGTACGACATTCCTTTGGTCGTTGACAATACTTTTGGAGCAGGTGGATATTTGTTCAGACCAATTGAGCATGGAGCTGCGATCGTCACCGCATCAGCTACCAAATGGATTGGTGGTCATGGTACGTCAATAGGAGGAATAATCATCGACTCAGGAAATTTCAATTGGGGAAATGGCAAGTTTACCCAGTTCTCAGAGCCTTCTGAAGGTTATCATGGATTGAATTTCTGGCAGGTTTTCGGAGAAAATAACCCGCTTGGACTTCCAAATATCGCTTTTGCGATTAGAGCAAGAGTAGAAGGCCTTCGCGATTTTGGACCGGCGATTAGCCCGTTCAATTCATTCCAGTTACTTCAAGGCATTGAAACTCTATCTCTCAGAGTCCAGAGGACAGTCGATAATGCGCTTGAAATTGCCAAATGGCTTGAGTCACATCCTAAAGTTCAAAAGGTTAATTATCCGGGACTTCCCTCCTCGCCTTATCATGCTTTGGCCAAAAAATACCTGAGAAATGGTTTCGGGGGAGTTTTAAGTTTTGAAATCAAAGGAGACAAAACTCAGACCTCTTCAGTAATAAATAACCTGAAACTTATTTCCCACCTCGCCAATGTCGGTGATGCAAAAACCCTGATTATTCAGCCATCTGCCACCACACACCAGCAACTTTCGGATGATGAACAAAAAGCAGCTGGGGTAACACCAAACCTCCTTCGCTTATCTCTGGGAATCGAGCATATTGATGATATCAAGGCAGATTTACAACAAGCATTCGATCAAATCTAATCCAGTAAATGAATCTTAAAAGTCAATATGCTTCGATTATCATGACCCAGGAATTATTTCATTCAAGCAATCCATTGGTTTTAGAATCAGGAGAAATTCTGCCGGAATTTGATCTTGCCTACACCACTTTTGGCCAGCTGAATGCTGAAAGAAATAATGTAATCTGGGTTATTCATGCACTCACAGGCGATTCTAATGCCTCAGAATGGTGGAATGGTCTGATCGGTGAAGATAAATTCTTCGATCCGACAGATCATTTCATTATCTGTGCAAATCTGCTGGGATCGTGCTATGGATCCACCAATCCTTTCAGCATGAACCCTGCAACCGGTCAAGCTTATTTCTATGATTTCCCTCAGGTGACTACCAGAGATCTTGCAGAAAGCCTTGAGCGACTCCGTCAGTATTTGGAAATTGAAGAAATCCATACGTTGATAGGTGGCTCTCTTGGAGGTCAGGTTGTGTTGGAATGGGCATTCACTTTGGATGAAAAGCTGAAGAATGCGGTGGTTTTGGCATCGACGGCAAAAACCTCGCCTTGGGTGATTGGCTTCAATGAAACTCAGCGGATGGCTATCGAATCGGATTGTACCTGGGGTGATCTGGATCTGAAAGCCGGTGCAAAAGGATTGGAAACTGCCAGGGCAATTGCAATACTCAGTTACAGACATCCGGATGATTTGAAGAGAAAACAGTCCGATACTGAGGAAAAACTGGATGGATTCAGATCTTCTTCCTACCTGAGATATCAAGGACAAAAACTTGCTAAGCGCTTCAACGCACTTTCTTATTGGACGCTGAGCAAGGCAATGGACAGTCATGATTTGGGAAGAAAAAGAGGTGGTTCGGATCAGGCTTTGGCCTCAATTTCTGCAAAAGTCCTCTCAGTCGGAGTGGATAAAGATTTACTTTTCTTACCAAATGAATCTCAATACATCAGTCAAAAAGTACGAAGAGGTACTTACAAGGAAATCATCTCAAATGCAGGTCACGATGCCTTCCTGATCGAATTTGAGCAGTTAGCTTCCTTTTTGAAGTCCTTTTATCTGGAGCAAAAATAAAGCGGGCTACCCCCGCTTTATTTTTTCACCTTGGTCCATTCTACTGTTCGCCCGACCCAGGAAAATCCAAGGTATCCCTTCACTTCAAGTATTTGAGGATTAGTCAGCTTTACTTCACAACTATATGTTTTGCCACTGTTTGGATCGTAGATTTTCCCATCTTTCCAAATGCCACCGGAGTACTTCAATCCGTTCAGGATTGTCAAACCAACTATTGGCTTTATCCTGAGTTTTTCATTTTCATTCTTAGAATCCAAAGGAGGGGTTGAATAGTCCGCAGTATTTTCAAGTTTTATAATTTTACCCTGAAATTCCGACCCTATTTTCACGATTTCGATTTGAGCAGATTTTTCAGTGTTGTACCAGGTTCCCAAAATTTCATTTCCAGATTGGGTATAGGCTTTTGTTGTATTGATCAGGAATAAAATCAAAAGACTTGAAGCAAATTGACAAGTTTTCATTCAGTAGGATGTTTAGAAAGAATTAATCGCAATAGATTTGAAAATGTTTTCCTTCGGAATTTTTCACACATGAATTTTAACCATTACCCATTTCAATTTTCGGATTTTGAACTTCATCTTTTAAAAGAAAAGGCCATTTGGAGTCCCGATTTGAACAGTATTTTCCTCGCGGATTTACATTTTGGG
Source organism: Cyclobacteriaceae bacterium (assembly GCA_009885605.1). Lineage (GTDB taxonomy): Bacteria > Bacteroidota > Bacteroidia > Cytophagales > Cyclobacteriaceae > Algoriphagus. The sequence continues at coordinate 6,564 of VFKK01000288.1, forward strand.
AAAGCTGCTCATTTCAGAAAATCCGGAATTCCAATTCCCGAACCTATCCACGATGTGGATCTTTTGAAAATCGAACATCTGATTTCTAACTATAAACCAGCACATTTCTATTTTCTGGGTGACCTGTTCCACAGTGACTGGAATGATCAATGGGAATCGTTGAATAGTTTTTTAAGAAAATTTAAAGAAACGGTATTTCACCTAGTTAAAGGAAATCATGATATCCTGGATCTTAGATCCTATTCTTCCTCAAATTTTGAAATTCACCCTCAACCAATTCAACTGGGCGCACTTTTTCTTTCACATGAACCACAAAATAGAATACCGTCAGGAATGATTAATCTCTGTGGTCATATTCATCCCGGAGTTCGATTGGTCGGAAAAGGAAGGCAATCATTCCGACTTCCTTGTTTCTATCTTCATGATAACCAGTTGATTCTACCGGCTTTCGGAAATTTCACCGGCCTGGCGTTGATCCAGGCTTTGCCCGGTGATCGGATTTTCGGGGTGACCAAAGAAAAAGTGATTCCAATCCTTTCCTGAGATTAGATTGGCAAAATCCTTGGGGATGCGTAGTTTTGAATAGAATTTTGTTCCTATGGCGAATTACCCCCGCGAGAAAAAAGTACTTGGTCATTTCAAATTTGGAAGTGTCTTGTTCAGCACCACACTCTCCCTTTTTATAGTTGGTCTGTTCGGAGTCATCCTGATCCAGGCAAAAACCCTGACCAGCATGATTCGGGAGAATATCGAGGTTCAGGTTTTTCTGGAAAAAAACCTTGATGAAACTCAGTTAAAAGCAATTCGGGATGACCTCGCAGGTCGCTCGTTCATTTTGAAGAAAGATGATTCTCTGAGTTTGAAATTTGTATCAGACGAAGAAGCTGCCGCGACATTTATCGAAAGTACGGGAGAAGACTTCACCAAATTCCTAGAGGACAATCCATTGAGAGATAGCTTTGTAATTGCGATTGCGGAGGAATTTCAGACTTCGGAGCAACTTGCTTCAATTGTAAAAGAATTAGAATTAATCCCTGGCGTTTTTGAGGTTTCCTACATGACAGATCTGGTCGATTCAATCAATAAAAATCTGCTGAAAGTAAGTTTGGTACTGGGTGGATTCATCCTCATTCTGATCATTACGGTAGTAATGTTGATCAATAATACCATCCGGCTTGCTTTATTTTCCCAGCGTTTCCTCATTCGTTCCATGCAGCTTGTCGGTGCGACAAGAGGATTTATAAGAAAGCCATTTCTCGCAAGAGCATTTATGTTTGGAATGCTGGCGGGAGCCATAGCCTCTGTAGTCCTGTTTGCTTTAGTCAAATACACGCAGTCTAATATCGAAGGCTTTGCTTTGCTTCAAAATCAACAACTATTGATTGCCCTTTTTGGATTGCTGATTGTCGTTGGTGGAGTTCTCTCAGTGTTGAGTACCTTGAGAGCTGTAAACAAATATTTAAACATGTCGCTGGACGAACTATACTAACATGAGCAAATCATCTTTCCCTTTTACTAAAAAGAACTATCAGTTGATGTTTGTAGGCATCGGTCTGATCGTACTTGGCTTTGTGATCATTGGTTTGGATGGAGAGCCACATGGAAATGGTTTTCTTGGTTTGACTCTGGGTCCGATTGTGACTTTGGCAGGCTTTATTTTTGAATTTTACGCCATTTTTGCAAAAGGAGAAAAAAATTAAAGCTGAACTCCCCTTTCAACTTGAGATTGGGGATTTGGCTGGTGACCCGATTCAACTATGCAAAATGAACCCTATGGTGAGGTTTTCCTGGTCGACAAACCTTTGGAATGGACATCTTTTGATGTTGTGAAAAAAATCAGGAATGCCCTTCGAATCAAAAAGGTTGGCCATGCAGGTACTTTGGACCCTTTGGCAACCGGACTTTTGATCGTTTGCGCAGGAAAGCAAACCAAGCAGATCGACTCTTACATGGGTCAGGAAAAGGAATATACCGGAACTTTTGTAATCGGTTCCACAACAGAATCATTCGATTTAGAAAAACCGATAATCCCCGTTGCAGATCCATCCGGAGTCTCACTTGAGAAGGTAAAATCTGCAGCATCACAACTTACAGGAGATATTTTGCAGGTCCCACCTATGCACTCGGCGATCAAAGTGGATGGCAAACGAGTCTATGAATCTGCACGCCAAGGGATAGAAGTGAAAATGGAACCGAGGTCTGTTCAGGTTCGGGAATTTGAAATCACCAAGTTTGAAAACAATGTGGTTCATTTCCGTATTTCTTGCTCAAAAGGAACTTATATCCGAAGTCTGGCCAGAGATCTGGGAGAAATCCTCGAAGTGGGAGCTTACATGAGTTCACTTTGCAGAACCAGAATCGGAAATTTTAAACTTTCAGAAGCCAAAGAATTGATGTCTTTGGTGGAAGAAATTAAAGCACGCCCAGTACATGAAAATCTATGAAGGCCTGAATGATCTTCCGAATATCTCAAATCCCGTTGTAACAAGCGGAACATTTGACGGGGTACATCTGGGCCATCAAAAAATCCTTACCAGAATCCGTGAAAGTGCCCGAGCCATACAAGGAGAGACTGTTTTAATTACTTTTTGGCCTCATCCAAGATTGGTCCTTTATCCAAAAGAGCATAATCTGAGATTGCTTAGCACTTTTGAAGAGAAAACAAAACTCCTTCGCCAACTCGGGATAGATCATTTGGTCACAATTCCTTTTACACATGAATTTTCCCAAATGTCTTCCAAAGAGTTTATCGAGAAGGTTTTGGTAGAAAAGATAAAAACCAAAAAACTGGTAATCGGGTATGATCACCGATTTGGCAAAAACCGAGAAGGAAGTTTTGAATACCTCCAAGCCCATTGCCTCGAATATGGATTTGAACTGGAAGAAATTTCCAGACAGGATGTGGAGGAAATTGGTGTCTCAAGCACCAAAATCCGGAAAGCTTTGGAAGAAGGTGATGTTCCTACAGCCATCAGTTACCTGGGTCGGCCTTATGAATTAAACGGTCTGGTGATCAAAGGGCAGCAGATTGGACGGTCAATTGGTTTTCCCACAGCGAATATTCACATACCCAACGATTATAAACTGATTCCAAAGGACGGCGTATATGCTGTAGAAGCTTGTGTCGATGGCAACCTTTATAAAGCAATGCTGAATATTGGGAATCGGCCAACTGTGGATGGAAGCAAAAAAACTGTGGAAGCACATCTTTTTGATTTCCAAGGGGATCTTTATGATAAACAGATTACTGTTTACATCAGAGCCTATCTGCGAGAAGAAAATAAATTTGAGAATTTGGAGGCTTTGAAACGCCAATTAGTTTTGGATCAGGCCAAAGCCAAATCGTTGCTATAAACCCAAATAAATATGATTAACAAAACAGTAAAAGATGGAAAGGAGGCAGTTGCGGATATTCCAAGCAATTGCACCATGATGATGGGAGGTTTCGGACTTAGCGGAATTCCTGAAAATTGCATTTCTGCCCTGCTCGAAAGGGATATCGATGGCTTGACCATCATCTCCAACAATGCGGGAGTCGATGATTTTGGAATCGGGCTTTTGCTCAAAAAGCGAATGGTCAAGAAGATGATTTCAAGCTATGTGGGAGAAAATGCAGAATTTGAGCGTCAACTTTTATCCGGAGAACTGGAAGTCGATTTAATTCCTCAGGGCACACTTGCAGAGAGGGTGCGAGCAGGAGGAGCTGGAATTCCCGCGTTCTTCACTCCTGCAGGAGTTGGAACAGAAGTAGCCAATGGCAAAGAAACCCGTGAGTTTGATGGCAAAACCTATCTGATGGAAAGTTGGCTGAAAGCTGATTTCTCAATTGTAAAAGCATGGAAAGGCGATACTGCAGGTAATTTGATTTTCAAAGGAACAGCCCGAAACTTCAATCCCATCATGGCAACTGCGGGAAATATCTGCATAGCGGAGGTTGAAGAATTGGTAGAGGCAGGTGAACTTGATCCTAATCAGATTCACACCCCGGGGATTTACGTGCAGCGTATCTTCCAGGGAAAAGATTACGAAAAGAGAATCGAGCAGAGAACTATTTCAAAATAGACGGAAGACCGAAGACCGCAGACCGAAGGATTGCTTCCGTCTCCCATCTACTGTCCTCAGTCTCAAAAAAGACCCAAAATGCTGACAAAAGATCAAATAGCCCAACGAATCGCCAAAGAGGTGAAAACAGGGCAATACATAAATCTGGGGATTGGAATTCCAACTTTGGTAGCCAATTTCATTCCCTCAAAAATAGACGTGGTTTTGCAATCTGAAAACGGATTGCTTGGAATCGGCCCCTTCCCTAATGAAGATAAAGTTGATCCGGACCTAATCAATGCCGGCAAACAGACCATAACGATGACCAAAGGATCGGCGCTGTTTAATTCTGCTGATTCCTTTGCCATGATCCGGGGAGGACATGTTCATCTGACCATTCTGGGAGCAATGGAGGTTTCCGAAAATGGAGATATTGCCAATTGGAAAATTCCAGGAAAGATGGTGAAAGGAATGGGTGGCGCAATGGATTTGGTGGCTTCTGCAGAAAACATCATCGTGGCTATGCAGCATTGCTCTAAGGAAGGTCAATCAAAATTGCTTCCAGAATGCAGTCTTCCCATCACAGGAATCCGATGCGTGAAAAAAATTGTTTCAGACCTGGCAGTCTTAGAAATTGCTCCCGAAGGAGGGTTTATCTTACTCGAGAGGGCTCCCGGTGTAAGCGTGGAAGAAATTAAGGCAAAAACTGCCGGCAAATTGATTATCAAAGGGGAAGTTCCCGAGATGGTTTTTGAATAAATAAAACAAGAATGAACTCACCCGATTCAGTTTGGGTTTACTGCAAAAATTTGGTACCATGAAAAAATCTGAAATAAACATTCAAGTAGAATTAGATATCAATAATCTTCCTAAGAATATCAAATGGGATGCAACTGACAAAGATGGCGATGGAATGGAATCAACAAAAAGTCTTAGCCTGAACATTTGGGACAACCTTAACCACAGCACTCTTAGGATTGATTTATGGACAGATGATATGTCGGTAGTTGAAATGAAACGATTCTATATTGATATCATCGGAGGAATGGCACAGACAGTTCTTACCAGTACAGGAGATGAATATATGGCTGAAGAAATGAAAGACCTTTGCGATAGATTGGTAAAGCATGTAAATGAAGAAAACAGCAAAAAATAATAAAGATGCGATTGTGAAACTGTTAGCCTGAGTAAAATCAGGCTTTTTTGGTTTTAAGATTTATTACTTTTTATAAAACGACTTTTAGGAATTTACAATAAAATTCAGATCCTGTTTATTAATCGTTAATGATCCTGCCTAATTTTTTTTGATTCAAGAAAATACGGCACAGTTTCCATATTTGCTCAATTTGGGGAAGATTAGAATGTTAAAATTTTTTAAAACTGAACCATTGTTTATTGGCTTTTTACTCTAAATTTCGAACACAACAAAGGTTACCCTAACCTTAAACAATTCACCTAAAACAAAATCCAAAATAGCCTATGAGCAATTTTACAAGTAAAATTTTGGGGACAGTATTTACTCTTTTACTTCTGGTTTCCCTCGGAACAGGAAAAGTATTTGCCCAAACGACAATTTCGGGAACGGTAATAGACGCCGATTCGAAAGAGACTTTGGTGGGAGTAAATATTATTGTCAAAGGAAAAGTAATCGGAACTATCTCCGACCTATCCGGAAAGTTTAACCTGAATGTTAATCAGGAGCCTCCATTCACTTTGGTATTTTCCATGGTGGGTTTTACCACTCAGGAAGTTGACATTACCGGAGGAGTCAGCAATCTGCAGATTTCACTTGCAGAATCAACAATTATGGGACAAGAGATTGTGATTTCAGCTTCACGAGTTGAAGAGAGCCTCATGCAATCTCCGGTATCCATCGAGAAAATGGATATCATCGCAATTAGGGAAGCACCTCAGGCGAGTTTCTACGATGCTTTGAACAATATGAAAGGAGTGGAAATGAGCACTCAATCCCTCACTTTCAAATCATTTAATACCCGCGGTTTCAACGCCAACGGTAACGTTCGAACCGTACAAATGATTGATGGAATGGATAATCAGGCTCCTGGCTTGAATTTCTCAGTTGGAAACATAGTCGGTATTTCAGAACTCGACCTTGAAAGTGTTGAACTTCTTCCCGGAGCATCTTCCGCTCTCTACGGACCAAATGCTATCAACGGTATTTTGCTGATGAATTCCAAAAATCCTTTCCAGTATCAGGGTCTTTCTGCAAGTGTGAAGACAGGGATAATGGATGAGTCTAATAGAACAAATCCATCTACCGGTTTCTACGATTTCAGTGCCCGATACGCAAAAGCTTTTAGTGATAAAGTAGCTTTTAAAGTCAATGTTCAGTATTTGAAAGCAGATGACTGGCAGGCAAATGATTTCAGAGATCAATCTCTTTTGAACGGATCGACAATAGAATCCGGAAATGCCACAAATAATGCTGCCTATAATGGCGTCAATATTTACGGGGATGAAACTGCTGTGGATCTTAATCAGTTAGTCCCTTCCCTACCCATTGGAACATTCGTTTCACGAACAGGTTATAGAGAAAGTGATCTTGCTGATTACGGTACTAAATCTTTGAAATTAAATGCTGCGTTGCATTGGAGATTAAATGACCGTGTTGAGGCAATACTTCAGGGTAATTATGGTTTCGGTACCACGGTTTATACCGGTGCGGACAGATACTCTATAGCCAACTTCAAGTTGGGTCAATACAAAGCGGAACTTCGCGGAGCTAATTGGTATATCAGAGCCTATACTACTCAGGAAAGATCCGGAGATGCATTTGCTGTGGGTATAGCGGCTCAAGGAATTAATGAGGCTTGGAAGC
>VFKK01000258.1 GCA_009885605.1 Cyclobacteriaceae bacterium
GAACCGGAATAGATTTCTTTCCGGCAACCATATCCGATTCAATATCCCGGATGTTATTGATGTTTAAGACTGTAGCGCTGAAGCAGCCTAGGGCAACTCCCAGCAGTATAGCTATCGAATCAAATTGTAGGCTGTGCAAAAAATACGTTCCCAAAACACCCAAAAGGCCGAAAAACAAAAACACGGAAATATCTCCAAAACCCGCATAGCCATATGGATTGTTTCCTGAAGTGTAGGTGATAGCGGCCCATATCGCAGCCAAACCAAGTCCAAGGAAGATCGCAAATAAGAGCCAATCCTGAACAGCTAAAAAAACAAGTGTTAGCCCTGAAACCAAAGCCAAACCTGAAAACAGAAACATGGCTTTTTTCATTTCCGAAAGTGAAATCAATCCGGATTGAACAGCCCGAATCGGACCCTGTCTATCTGCATGGTCAGCCCCATGTATGGTATCTCCGTAGTCATTTGACAGATTGGAGAGGATTTGAAGGAAAATGGTAGTAAGTGACGCCAGCACCAAAATTTCCCATCGGAAAACTTCTGCATTGGCTGCCATAAAGGAGCCCGCGAAAATGCTGGCTAATGCGAGGGGTAAAGTTCGAAGCCTGACCGCATGGAGCCAGGCTTCTTTTTTTGTTTCAATTGATTTTTTCACTCAGAGTTAGTTCTGATCAGCCTTCAATTAAGCTTAAGATTTCCTCATCCAAGGGCGTTACTGAAGAAGGGAGAAATTTTAGCAATTCACCTTTTTCGTCCAGGATGTATTTGCAAAAATTCCAGCTTGGCTCCTCGTCATTCCAGCCATTCAACTTTGGATCGGAGAGCCAGCGATAAAGCGGATGTTTGTCGAAACCTTTGACTGAAACTTTTTCGAAAACGGGGAAGGTCACTCCGTAATTTGCGGTGCAAAATTCTTTGATTTCTTCGTTTGATCCAGGCTCCTGACCTCCAAAATTATTGGCAGGGAAGGCCAGAATCACGATTTTGTCACCGTATTTTTCATTCAATTCCTGAAGGGCAGCATATTGCTTGGTATAGCCACATTTAGATGCCACATTGACAATCATGATTTTTTTACCTTTGTATTGGGAGAAATCAACCTCTTTTCCGTCGAGGTCTTTCATCTTGAAATCGTAAAAACTGCTTTCCATATTTTTAGAAGTGGTCATAAATCCTGCCTCCAGCACCTTTGGTCTTTCGATTGGCTGCTGACAAGCAATGAGTAGAAGAGAAAATAAAATGATTAGATATTTCATATGATTTAATTTTTGTTTTTTAAAGGCCATCCCGATAGCTATCGGGAGGAATCTCGCAGTGTCCGTAATTATAATTCTGCATATCGGATGTGACATGCTCGATTTCATAATTACATACGGTCTGGTACAGTGATACCCAATAAACTCATGCCCTTTTTGATTGTTTTGGCGGTTTGTGAAGAAAGAGCAACCCGAAAGGCTAAAACAGTCGGATCGTTCTCTAGAAAGATAGGGACATCCGCATAGAATCTGTTGTATTCTTTTGCCAGATCGAAGAGATATTGAGCCAAAACAGAAGGAGAATATTCTTCTCCTGCAATTTCTATTTTTCTTTCGAAATCATTTAATAAGTAAATCAAATCTGCCTCAGATTCTTCCAGTTGGTTAATTGATGAGAAATCAGTCGTTTTATAATTAACTCCTATTTGCTCAGCTTTTCTTAGAATGGAGGCAATTCTGGCATGTGAATATTGGATAAAAGGTCCGGTATTTCCCTGGAATTCGATTGACTCCTGAGGATTGAAAAGCATGCGTTTCTTTGGGTCCACTTTCAATAAGAAATATTTCAAAGCACCCATTCCCAGCATTTCATAGAGACTGGTTGCCTGCTCGGAACTGAAGCCATCGATTTTGCCCAGTTCTTTAGTATGCTGTTCGGCGGTATCGATCATCTCCTGCATCAGGTCATCTGCATCCACGACTGTTCCTTCTCTGGATTTCATTTTGCCGGAAGGCAAATCCACCATTCCGTAAGATAAATGATAGAGGCCGGAACCGTAAGATCTGCCGAGTTTTCTCATGATCCTGAACAAGACCTCGAAGTGATAATCCTGCTCATTGCCAACGACATAAACTGATTTATCGATCTTGGAATCTTTGTATTTCAGGTCGGCCGTACCAAGATCCTGAGTGATGTAAACCGAAGTGCCATCTCCACGCTGAACGAGCTTCTGATCTAATCCTTCGTCTGTCAGGTCAACCCAAACAGAGCCATCTGCTTTTTTGAAGAAAACTCCTTTGGATAAGCCTTCTTCCACAATGTCTTTACCCAGCAAATAGGTTTCTGACTCGTAATAGAACTTGTCAAAGTTGACGCCCATTCTCTTGTAGGTATCTGCAAATCCTGCATAAACCCAGGTATTCATTTTCTTCCAAAGGGAAACAACGACTTCGTCATTTGCTTCCCATTTGCGGAGCATATCCTGAGCTTCGAGGATAATCGGAGCATTTTTCTTTGCTTCATCTTCCGATTGTCCTTCACCCTTGAGAGCTTCTATTTGCTTTTTATATTCCTGGTCAAAAAGCACATAATATTTGCCTGCCAAGTGATCGCCTTTCAGGCCGGAAGACTCGGGAGTCTCGGTGTTGCCAAAATGCTGATAAGCCACCATGGATTTGCAGATATGAATTCCACGGTCGTTCACCAAGTTGGCTTTGATGACCTCATATCCATTAGCTTTGAGGATCTCGGCAACCGAATACCCTAGGAAATTATTTCTCAAATGACCCAAATGAAGTGGTTTGTTGGTGTTGGGAGAGGAGTACTCTACCATCACTTTTTTGCCATTTGGAGGCAGTTGACCTATACTTTGGTTGACAATAAGTTTTTGGAAAAGATCTACCCAAACGGTCTGATTCAGGACCAGATTTAGAAAACCTTTGACCACATTGTAATCAGCCACTTCAGCCACATTTTCTTTCAGAAAATCTCCGATTTTGTTTCCGGTAGCCTCCGGTGAAAGTTTGGAAACTTTCAAATACGTAAAGACTACGAAAGTATAAGTGCCAGCAAATTCCTTTCGGGTGGGCGCAAGGCTGATTTCTTCCAGAGGCAAATCATGGGAAAAGGAAACCTTAAAAGCTTGTTGAATGCCTTGGGTAATATTTTGTTGAATGTTCATTATTTGTTTTTAACCACAGAGGTCACAAGGGTTTGCGCAAAGGGCACAAAGAGGATTGTATATTTTATTTTGAACTTAGAAATTGAGTATTTGAAGGGCCTATGCAGAAAATATAAATTCTAAATTTTATTCTCTTTGTCGTTGATTACTCTTTGAAGCCCGAATTTAAGACGGGTTACATTAAAATTGATCAAAAGCCCCAGTTTAAACTTGCCTAATTTGAGATAATTAATCGTTTGGGCCAGATGAAGGTCGGAAAGTCTTTCTACGGCCTTAATTTCCAAGACTAATTTTTTCTCTACCAAAACGTCAATTTTATACGCCATTTCGATTCTTAAATCATCAATTTCAAGTGCCAAAGGCTTCTCAACTTCGATGAATAAGCCAGATTTTTGAAGTTTCAATGCAAGTACTTGCTTGTAAGCATTTTCCAAAAGACCAGGTCCGAGTTTCGTATGAACCTCCATGGCCAAACCAATTACCTTAGTAGCTAATTCATCTTCAGACAGGTGTTCGTATTCCATAATTAAAAAACTTTGTGAACTCTGTGTCTTAGACTTTGTGACCTCAGTGGTTAAACCTAAAAATTATCCACCAAAGACTTCGTGGTGATTTCCAGGACTTCGAAAGCGATTTCGGCCATGGTGTTTTCAGTGTCAAGAGTCGGATTCACTTCCACGATTTCCCAGCAGCAAACTCTTTTATCCTTGATCAATTCTGCATTCAGCCGGATCGCTTCGTCGACGGTCAGACCATTCGGAACAGGTGTTCCAGTGCCTACAGATATTGAACTATCCAGACTGTCTACGTCGAACGAAATGTATATTTGATCGCAACCGGCAAGGATTTCCAGAGTCTGTGAGGCAACTTTTTTGATTCCGAGTTCACGAACTTCCGCTGTGCTGAAGTTTTTGATGCCGAACTTGTGAATCAGATAATCCTCGGGTTCCTCAGTATCCCGTACTGAAATAAAAACGATATCCTTTGGTTGAATTTTCGGGGAATCTCCTCCGATCTTTTTGATTTTTTCCCAATATGAAATGGTTTCAGGTCCTGGTTCATTGACCAGACAATCCTTGTTATCAAGTTGAGTGACCATTGCCAATGGCATTCCGTGCATGTTTCCGGAAGGAGTGGTGTAAGGTGTGTGTAAATCTGCATGGGCATCAATCCAAACTACTCCAAGACGCTTTTCCGGATTGGCAGCTTTAATCCCCATGATGGTACCGGCGGCTGTGCTGTGATCTCCGGCCAAGACGATTGGGAATTTCTTTTCCAATCGCAGCGATTCGATGGTACTGTACACATTTTTCAGAACCTGATAGACCCCGTCAATGTGTTTGGCGTGTGGGTGATTGTTGCCCCGCCAGAGAAAATTGTTGGCGTCAGGCACATTTATCGGGTCGAACCTGCTGAAGAAGTTTGACTTTTTGTCTAGGCTGGCAATTTTCAAGGCATCGATTCCCATGCTTGCGCCTCTTGTGCCTGCTGCTATCTCGGAACGCACCTCCACTAGTTTGATTTTACGCATCCTTTTTAAAGAAATAAAAGTTATCAGGGGTTTATATTAGTGAAGCAAAAGTAGCTAAAAATGCCCGAAAAGCACGCCAGAGACCGATTTTGAGTTTTAAAGTACAAAAACTGAGTTTAAATTGAATAGGGCTATTTCCTTTTTTGAATTACTGAATTATTACGGTCGAAAGAAGATCTTTTGGGATTGAAATGCAGCGATAAATCTTTTGATTTTCAAATGATTTTTCAATTTTGAACTCCCGGCTGTTCCAGTTTAAGCCTCTTTTTCGATATTGGCATTTCTTAAAATAAGTCTTGCCTACCATGACACTTTTATCCAAACTCCCTCACGTCGGAACGACCATATTTACCGTCATGTCCAAGCTGGCTACAGATACCGGTGCGATCAATCTTTCTCAGGGATTTCCGGGGTTCAATTGCGATCAGCATTTACTGGATTTGGTGACCAAGTACATGTCCAAAGGTTTCAATCAATATGCCCCAATGAGTGGAGTTCCTGTTTTGAAGCAGCGATTGGCAGATAAAACCAAGCTGGTTTATGGAGTGGATTACAATGCAGAAGATGAAGTAACCATTGTTTCGGGTGCTACAGAAGCTATTTTTTCGGCAATTACAGCTGTGGTAAAGGAAGGAGATGAGGTGATTTTGCTCGAGCCTGCTTATGATAGTTATGCTCCGGCGGTGATTTTGAACGGCGGAACACCGATTTATATTCCTCTGAGCCTGCCTGATTTTTCTGTGGATTGGGAAAAAGTGAAGTCAGCGATCAATCCCAAAACCAGGTTGATCATGGTCAATACTCCGCACAATCCAACAGGTTATGTCTGGTCGCAGGAAGATGTTAACATGTTGGCCACACTGATTCAGGATACCGATATCTATGTCGTCAGCGATGAAGTGTATGAGCATATATCCTTTGACGGGAAGGCTCATGTTTCATTGATGACTAATCCGGTCTTGAAAGAAAGGACTTTTGTGTGCGGTTCATTCGGAAAAACATTTCACGTCACCGGTTGGAAAATTGGCTATTGCCTGGCACCAAAGGAATTAACAACCGAGTTTCGGAAAGTCCATCAGTTCGTCACTTTCAGTACTCCAACACCTCTCCAATATGCGCTTGCGGAATATTTGGAAGAGCCTAATCATTATCTCTCCATTCCGGATTTTTACCAAA
>VFKK01000040.1 GCA_009885605.1 Cyclobacteriaceae bacterium
GCAGAGTCAAAAGGATAGGGTTTAATCTTGTTGTAAAAATGGATGTTCTCGTATAGCAGCTCGTTTTCAGGATTGGTGTAGACAGTCTGCCAGGGAAAAGTCTGCTTCTGAATCAACTCTCCAAGTTCCAGAAGTTTTTCATCACCTGTGATATTGTATAGCCAGTAAACAACCTGAAGATTGTCTCCCGCGCGTCTGTTTGCCCAAAATGACATGAAATCCAAAGGTCGCTCGGGGAGTTCTTTTAATTGGAAATGGAAGTATCGGGTCAGCGCAGAAATTACCCGTTCGTCCTCTGTAGCCTGATAGTATTGCTGGAGAACTTTGAGCATGACCATTTTGGGCCACCAATCCTCCCTGCGTCCCCTTTGCAAACCCGCTTCTGCTTCCGGCTCGGTTTCAAAAGGAATAGGACCGAGGTATCCGCTTTCGGCTTGATTGTTCAGTGTCCATTCAATCCAGGGTTTTACTTTTTCTTTCAGTCTTGCATCGTCGAGAATATAAGCCAAAGGCAACAACCCGTCGATCCAATAAGGGCCGCGTTCCCAGCCATCACCATCCCCGCCAAGCCAGCCGTTTCGCTTGCCGACAACTTCAGGATAGACCTCATCCAAATGCCCGGTGAGTCCGTTTGCCATGCGTTCCAACTGATCCTCCAGCCAACCTTCGGGTTTGATACTTCCCAAAGGAAGTTCCAGATAAGGAGTCGAAACCAACGGTTGACGGTTGGTTAGATAATGGGCAACAGGTTTTGATTCCTCCTTTTTCTGAGGAGAACAAGAGAAAATAAATCCTAAAGCTCCCAGTAAAATGGTTAAGTTTTTCATTGATTTTAGGTAATGGTTTTTCTGTTTATTCCACTCATTTGTTCAATTCGAGGTTCAGGATAGCTTACAAATTATGGGGCGGTAGTTCAGTTTGACGAATGCATCTGCCAACACATTGGCACCTTCTGCATGATTTCTCTTGTATTCGTGAGGACCGGGTTGCCCTTCGGAATTGGCTTTGACTACAAATCCTCCAAAGTCCGGGATGAAGGAGTACATCTCGTCGGTCTTCTTTTTCCAGAACTAAATCACCTCCGGATCGAGCGGATCAGCCGTCTTGAGTTTGCCGATTTCGATGGGAGCGGGGAAGAGGGCAGTGACGAAAAATTTGATTCCGTAAGGTCTGAAAAGATCAGCCAAAACCTTGGCTTTTTTCATAAAATCCGTTGTCAGAATCAGGGCATTTGCGTTCACGTTGGTGAGGGAAACGGCGTTGATTCCGATGGATGCATTTGCTCTTGCGTGGTCGGTATATCGTGGATCAATATAACCCGGAAGCTTGTGCCAGTCCCAAATCGAGAAGCCTGCGTACCCTCTTTCGA
>VFKK01000111.1 GCA_009885605.1 Cyclobacteriaceae bacterium
TAATGCAAAATTTGGTCAGCCTGAAGTAAATCTTGGAATTATCCCTGGCTACGGAGGCACTCAACGCCTCACTATTTTGATAGGCCGTGGCAAAGCAAATGAACTCATGATGACGGGTGATATGATCGACGCAGTATCTGCTTTGCAATTAGGCCTTGTCAATCATGTACTTCCTACCAAAGCAGAGGCGATGGCTAAAGCAGAGGAACTGATCGCCAAAATCATGAGTAAAGCACCTTTGGCTATCGGTATGATCGTGGATTGTGTCAATGCGGTCTACATGGCTGAAGAAAATGGCTACCAAACTGAAGCGAACAGCTTTGCCAGATGTGTGAAATCAGGAGATTATAAAGAAGGAACCTCTGCATTTTTGGAGAAAAGAAAACCGGTTTTCAAAGGTGAGTAACTTCCTTGCACCTGAATGAGTAACCTCAGAAAACTAGCCGGTCAAACCGCAATTTACGGACTTAGCAGCATCCTGGGCAGGTCCATCAATTTTTTGCTCATTATCATTTACACGGCCTACCTGAGCAAGGCAGAATTAGGAGCTTTCACCACACTTTACGCCCTGATTGGTTTCCTGAATATCATTTTCACCTATGGAATGGAAACGGCTTTTTTCCGATTCTCCACCGGAAAGAATCTGGACCCTGAGAAAGTATATCACAATACCCAATCTTTACTGATCACTTCGACCCTTGTTTTAGGTTCGGGTCTTTATCTGTTGGCGCCCTGGCTTGCAGATTGGATGGAATATCCGGACCAAGCCTATTTGTTCAGATGGACGGCGATGATTTTATCTTTTGACGCCATCCTGGCGATTCCTTTTGCGAAGCTCAGATTAGAAAATCGCGCTTTTGCTTTCGCTGGAGCCAAGATGATCAATATTGTCCTGAATGTGATTTTCAACCTGATCCTGATAGTTGTGATTCCTGATCTGATCAATAGTGGTCATCTGAGTGAAGGATTTCTCGGTTATAAAAGTTACTGGGGAGTGGAATACATTCTGCTTGCCAATCTATTTGCCAATGGCTTGATTATCCCGTTTGTCTGGTGGAGAGCCGGGATCTTTAAATTCAAACTCGAAGGGGAAGTAATCCGGCCGATGTGGAATTATTCCCTCCCGCTTCTGTTCATGGGCCTGGCCGGCGTGACGAATGATCTTATTTCCAGGCTTCTTTTTGAATATGTTTTGCCGGAAAGCTTCTATTCTGGTATGAGTTCCCGGGCAGCTGCTGGAGTTTTCGGGGCCAATTTTAAGCTGGCAGTGCTAATGAGTCTCGTGATTCAGGCATTTAAATATGCAGCTGAACCTTTCTTCTTCAAGCAATCAACTGATCAATACTCCAGAGATCTCTACGCAAAAGTAATGCATGCTTTCATTTTATTTTGCACGGTTTTGATGATTGCTATTTCTGTAAACCTGAATTGGATCGGCCCTCTATTTCTTCGTGGAGAAGGCTATTCAGACGGCCTCTTTATTGTCCCTACTTTGCTGATGGGATATTTGCTTTTGGGGGTGTATTTCAATCTTTCGATTTGGTTTAAAGTTACGGACAAAACCAATTACAGCTTTTGGATTACCCTCATCGGCGCCTTGATAAGTATTGTAGTTATAATTTGGTTGGTTCCAATATTGGGATTCTTAGGCGGAGCTTTGAGCACCTTGGCTTGCTATTTAATGATGTGCATTCTTTGCTTTTTCTTTGGGCAGAAATACTACTCCATTCCTTACAAGACCGGAAGAGATCTGTTTTACCTGGTCTTCGGATTTGCCTTGAGTTACCTGGGTTTTTATCTGAAAACCGAAATTCCTTTAGTGGATTTTCTGTTGAAAAACAGCCTGATTCTGGTATTTATTGGTTTCGTTATGGTTTTGGAAAAGGCTCATTTGAAAGCATATTTACCATTCAGGCGGAATCTGAAAAATTGATTACACCTGATTGGGATCAATTTTATAAAAACAGCGTTTATCATTTTTGAATGTCTTCATTTCTATCAAATCAAGACCTATCATCCTCTATTTCCTCCTGCCTTATTCCATAAAAGGCATTATGTTTGTAATCTGATGCAGCTTTCCCCTTTCCACGTGATTGTCAAAAGAATTCTTCCCATAATTTTCCTGCTTGTTTCCTGTCTTGCAACCGGCTTTGCGCAGGAAAAACTATCTAAGAAAGAGAAAAAGGAACAAGCCCAACAAACGACTGCGAGCAGGTATTTCATCGAAGGAACCAAACTAATGGCTTTGGGCGACCTGGAAAAAGGTCATTTTTACCTTCAAAAAGCGTTGGAGTTTTCCCCTGAAGAACCGGCTATCAATTACAAAGTGGCAGAAGTTCTTGTGAAGGCAAATCAAGCAGAAAAAGCTTTGCCGTATGCTGAAAAGGCATCCAAGCTGGATGGAGACAATAAATACTACGCCTTAATGTTGGCAGAGATTTATTCCAATCTGAAGCAACCCTTAAAAGCGGCTGAGATTCTGGATCGGTTGACCGCTGACGGAGAAAAAAACCAACAATACAATCTTGATCTGGCTTCGATCTATTTAGCCGCCGGAGAATATGAAAAAGCACTGGTAGTCCTCGAACGTGCTGAGGTTTATTATGGGATTATGGAACCCATTTCAATTCAAAAGCAGCGGATTTACCTTCGGAAAAACGACCTGGAAAGCGCCATTAAAGAAGGTGAACGTTTGATCGAGGCTCGTCCCGGAAATGCTACTTATGTATTGAATCTGGTTGAAATCCTTTACAATAATAATCGGTCTGATCAGGCACTTGATTTGGTTTTGGGAGAAATCAAAAAATACCCAAATCAGCCTGAACTTCAAATGGCCGCTCATACCCTGCTCAAAGAAAAGGGGGAAATTGAAGAATCTAACAAGTTTTTAATGAGTGCTTTTGCAAGTCCTGACCTGGATCCTGAAGTCAAAGCAAAAGCTTTTATTTCCATGTTGGCAGAGATCAAAACCCCGGAGAAAGAAGCTTTGCTGGATCAACTGGAAGCTTTGATGCTGGAATCCAATCCTGAAAATACCGATATTTACGGAGCCTTAGGTGAGAGAAGAATGCAAGCAGGAAATCAGGTTGCAGGAATGGATTATTTTAAAAAATCCCTTTTGCTTAATCCTAAAGATCCGAAAAGACTGGAGCAGGTAATCTTGGGTTCTTTCGGGGAGAATGCGAATTTTGAAGAAGCTGAAAAATTTACAATTCTGGGAGTTGATAATTTTCCTGAAAGTCCGGAGTTCTGGTTCTACGACGGCGTGGTGAAATCCGCTCGCAAAAAAGATCAAGAAGCAGTTGCATCCCTTGAGAAAGCGCTGGAATTGAATATTGGCAAAAACCCTCAATTGGATCAGGTCGCCTACGGATCTCTTGGTAGTTCCCTTTACAATCTTGGCGAAAAACAAAAAGGATTTGAGGCTTTTGAGTCTGCGCTGAAGCTGAATCCCAATGATGAGCAAGTGCTGAACAACTACGCTTATTTTCTTTCGCTGGAAAAACAGGATCTGGAAAAAGCTAAAACCATGTCTGAAAAAGTAGTGAATAGATTTCCGGACAATGGCACCTTCCTTGATACGCATGCGTGGGTACTTTTCCAATTGGAAGATTATGAAGGAGCTAAAAAATACATGGATCTTGCTTTTAAAAATGAATTGGAGCCAGGTGGTGTGATGCTCGAGCATTACGGAGATATTTTGTATCACCTTGGTAAAAAAGCGGAAGCGATCAGTTTTTGGAAAAAGGCGGAAACCAGCCCGGAAGCATCGGACAAACTTTCCCAAAAAATAAGAGAAGGTAAATATTATGAATAGACTTTTTTCTGGACTTCTAATGCTAGTCGCAATCGGATACTTATCCGGCTGCGCCAAAAAAACTACCGTCTTTGAAGGCGGCGGCAAAATGGAAGATTACGCTCCGGTGTATTCTGAGTACGGCTATATGGATGCCAAAGCTAAAATCGTGATTGAAGAGGAATCCGGCAAAATCACACGGGGAACGATGAGTTTGCGAGCCAAGAAAGACAGCGTCCTTTGGTTTACCATTTCTCCGGGTATGGGGATGGAGGCTGTGAGAGGATTGATAACTCAGGAAAAAATTCAGATAAAAGATCGAATCGGGAAAGAGGATGTCAATTTGACTTTTAATGAATTTGAAACTATTTACGGACTTAGGCTTTCCTTGAATCTTTTTCAAAATCTCCTTTGGGCGAACCCTCCATACTCTTTTGATTATAAAGACAGGCTCGTTCGGGTAGGCAAATCTTTTGAACTCACCCAAGTAAGAGACCAAGTAAGATATTTTAGTAAAATCGATGTGAATCATCGAAAAATGTCTGAAATGGCCAGCACTTCTCTGGATGATCGTGGTTCTCTGCTGGCAAGCTTTTCCTCTTTTCAGGAGGTAAATGAGCAGCCATTTCCAGCGGAGGTTCTTTACAAACTCGCTTACCAACTTCCGGCTGGAGGGCAGAATACCATTATTCATTTGGAATGGACTTCCATCAATCCAAATTCAGCCAGCCTGAGCTTTCCCTTCAGATTTTGATTTTTATGAATCGCATATTCAGGTTATCGGTTAATTTTCTGGCAGGATTTATATTTCTCATTTCGCTGGACCTTGCTGCCCAGACTGCAAAAACAAGGGAACAACTTGAGCGTGAAAAGGCAGAAATTCAAGCCCGATTGAAGGAGTTCGATGTTATCTTGAAACAAACAACTGCCACCAAAAAAAATACGATCGGTGAGCTCAACGTCATTACCAAGAAATTTCAGACACAAGCGAAACTAGTCAATACACTGGACAGGGAAGTAAAACTGATCAATCAGGAAATCACTTCCACCGAAACAAAAATCCAAACTCTGGAACAACAACTTGTCGAACTGAAAGCCGAATACGGACGAATGATCTACAATGCCTCCAAGCTCAACCGCGGGCTTTCGATTGTTGCTTTTGTATTTAGTTCCAGCAACTTCAACCAGCTCTACATGAGGCTGATGTACCTAAAGCAATACACAGATAGCCGTAAGCAACAAGCCGTTCAGATCCAAAAATTAAGTGCGCAACTGGCTGGTGAGCGAATTACACTGGATGAAAAGAAAAAAGAAAAGGTCGTAGTACTACAGCAAGAAACCCAGGAAAAAACGGCTCTCGATCAGGTCAAAAAAGAACAACAAGGCATCGTAAATGGCCTGACCAAAAAAGAGAAGGAAATCAAAAAGCAGATTACCGCAACTAAAAAGCAGCAGGATCAGCTGAATTCGATGATCAAGAAAGTGATCCAGGATGAAATCAGATTAGCTGAAGCGGCTTCCAAAAAAGACAACAGTACCTCTACAAAAAGTAGTGGAAGCAGCATGCCAATGACACCTGAGGTAGCTGCACTTTCGAAGTCATTTGCAGGAAACAAAGGCCGACTTCCATGGCCTGTGGAAACCGGATTTGTAACTCAAGTTTATGGGGACAATCCTCATCCCACACTTAAAGGTATTTCAATACCAAATGACGGAATTGACATTAGAACCCAACCAAATTCAAACGTTCGGGCAGTATTTGACGGTACCGTCACTAAAGTAACTTCCATGCCAGGTTACGGTGGTACCATCATCATCAAACACGGGGAATATTATACACTTTATAGCAGGCTAAAAACTATCACTGTTAAATCCGGCCAAACAGTAACGGCAAAAGATATCTTGGGCCAAGTTGCTGCTAATGAAAACGGAGAGTCGGAAGTTCATTTTCAAACCTGGAAAGGTTTGCAAAAAATGGACCCGTCAACATGGATTACATCCAAATAGTGTATTAATTCGTACATTCATAAAAAACATAGAATCCCTGTCAAAGGAACTTTGCGATAGAAGCCGACAGTTATATCTTTGTAAACTCATTTACCTTTAAACACACACCATCATGACTACATTAGGTTTTATTCAAAATATGGGCGGTGGTTCGATCATTCTGATCGTCCTTGTCATCTTGCTGCTTTTTGGTGCTAAAAGAATCCCTGAACTTGCCCGTGGATTGGGAAAAGGTATCAGAGAATTTAAAGACGCTACCAAAGACATTCAGAACGATCTCGAAGAGGGGCTGAAAGACAAGAAGAAGTAATACTCAAGCCAATAGAATTGGAAAAATTTATTTCATTCGACGAAATCAAAAAATCGCTCGAAAAAAAAGAAACTGATTGCCGCGCAATCGTTTCTCATTACCTCCAAAATATCAAGACGAAGGCGCATCTCAACGCCTTCGTCGAAGTTTATGAGGAGTCCGCCCTTCAGCAAGCTGATCTTGTAGATCAAAAGCTCTCTGAAGGTAAAGGCGGAAAACTGGCGGGAATGGTGATCGGAATCAAGGATGTTCTTTGCTACTCTGGTCATGAATCCAATGCCTCCTCAAAAATCCTGAAGGGTTTTCAATCCCAATTTACAACCACAGCGATTCAAAGACTTCTTTCCGAAGATGCTATTATCATCGGAAGATTGAATTGTGATGAATTTGGGATGGGAAGCTCGAATGAAAACTCAGCCCATGGCAAAGTGCTGAATGCACTGGACGAAACCCGCGTACCCGGAGGATCTTCCGGAGGATCCGCGGTTGCAGTTCAGGCAAACCTTTGTACCACCTCTTTGGGCACCGATACAGGCGGATCAGTTCGTCAGCCGGCAGCTTTTACAGGAATCATAGGGATGAAGCCAACTTATTCAAGAGTTTCCCGCTGGGGTTTGATTGCATACGCATCGTCCTTTGATACGATAGGGGTTTTCTCCCGCACGGTGAAGGACAATGCCTTAGTAATGGAAATCATGGCAGGACACGATGAGTTTGACAGCACATCTTCCCGAAAGCCAGTTTTTGCTTACAGCGAGTTGCTTCATTTTGAGAAAAAAGCAAAAATAGCCTACCTTAAAGAAACCATTGAATCTCATGCGCTTCAGCCTGAGATCAAGGCTAATACACTTTCTGTATTGGCGAAATTAAAAGAAGAAGGACATGAAGTAAAGGAAGTGGACTTCCCTCTTTTGGATTATATCCTTCCTACTTATTACATTCTTACCACCGCTGAAGCAAGCTCTAATCTATCGCGATTTGACGGGGTAAAGTATGGCTACCGAACTCCTAACGCTCATAATCTGGAGAGCATGTACAAGCTGACCCGAACGGAAGGATTTGGAGATGAGGTAAAAAGAAGAATTATGTTAGGTACTTTCGTACTGAGCGCGAGCTATTATGATGCGTATTTCACAAAAGCACAGAAAGTCAGAAGATTAATTAAAGACTTCACTGAGAATCTTTTAAATGATTTTGACTATATTATTCTGCCAACCACGCCATCTACGGCGTTCAAGTTTGGTGAACATAGCGATGATCCTGTAGCGATGTATTTAGAAGATCTATTTACCGTTCAGGCTTCCGTTTCCGGAGTACCGGCGATCTCATTGCCGAATGGAAAAGATCAAAAAGGAATGCCGATAGGATTGCAGGTGATTGCTAATTCATTTAAAGAAGCGGAGTTATATGCTTTCAGCAATTACCTGACTGAGCTAACGACCTAAACCCAACGAAAATGAAAGAAACTTTGAGCAGAACCATCATACTTGCACTCATCACATGTCTGATCCCACTGTCCAAAGCATACTCGCAAGACGAGGGACTTGTCGCAGCTGCGCCTCTTCTCGACGAAGAGGTCTTGCCCAACTATCATTACGAATACATCCCCGATTTCACCTATTCTGATATTGAGAAGAGAGTTCAGGCTATGGAGCATGAAATGGACTTTGAACTGAATGATAAGATTTTTTCCTTCATCCAATACTTTACAGTAAGAAATCGGGATTACACCAAAATGGTTTTGGCAAGAAAAGAGCTGTATTTTCCTCTATTCGATGCCTCTTTGGCTAAGCACGAAATGCCACTTGAGATCAAGTATCTCGCTATCATCGAGTCCGGACTGGACCCTAAGATCAAATCAAGAGTCGGAGCAATGGGTCTTTGGCAATTCATGCCAGCAACGGGTAAAATGTATGGGATGAATGTGAACTCAGATGTAGACGATCGAATGGATCCTGAGCTATCTTCGGACGCAGCCGCAAAATACCTCAAGTCATTGTACCGCATGTTTGGAGATTGGGAAGTAGCGCTTGCTGCTTACAATTGCGGACCAGGAAATGTCCGAAAAGCTATCAGAAGGTCGGGTGGAAAGAAAACATTTTGGGGGATCTACAATTACCTGCCAAAAGAGACCCGCAGTTACGTGCCTCAGTTTCAGGCCATGCTTTATGTCCTGAATCATCTGGAAGCCCATAATTTCCATCCTGAAGAACCAACTTATGCCATCGCTTACGAGAAAATAAGATTTGACAGAGCCATGAGCCTGGAAAAATTAGCTGACCTAACTGACATCTGTCTGACGGATCTGGGATCTCTGAATCCTTCGGTAAAAAATCGCAAAATCCCCGAAAGTAATCGCAGCATGGCCGTGAATATCCCAAAATCAAAGGCACGCTTTATCAAAGAAAACCTAGCCTGGATCAGTGATTCACTTAACCATTCTTCCACTCCTTTGCTGGCATCCTCCGCCCCTGTCAGCGTGGTACCTGTAGAAACCCTTGTGCAGGAAATAAGACAAAATGGAACGACCTACAAAGTGAAATCTGGGGATGTTTTGGGTACCATTGCAAGCAAGCACGGTGTAACCGTCACGCAAATAAAATCCTTGAATAACTTGTCTTCCAATCTGATCAAGGTAGGTCAAACCTTAAAAATCAATCCCTCCTCGGTAAGTAATATTGCGGAAAACCAAACCAAATCTATTTCACCCAGAACTTACATAGTTCAACCAGGGGATTCCCTTTGGATCATTTCCAAAAAACATAATGGATTGACCATTGATGAATTAAAGAGGCTAAATAACCTCAACACAAACAACATCAAGCCAGGTCAAAAATTAATCATCGGGTGAAAATTCTTCCAAATTTATTGATGTTAATTTTTGCAAACTAAAGCCGATACGCAAAACAATCAGGGGAAAAGTATTTTTAAATCTTTACTTTGATCAACCTTCGGTATCTAATTCCATCCATATGAAAGCTTTCTCAACTATTATCATAGCCCTGTTTATGGGGATTGCATTATCCTCCTGTGACTCGGAAATCATGAGTTCCAATAGTACCAAACCGAAGGCAAGAGGTATTATTGGTGAAATCTTCATGGTGATTGATTCTGTCAAATGGGCAGGACCCGTCGGTGATGAACTTCGAAAGATTTATCAGTCAGATCTTCCGGGAATGATCCGATCAGAATCGAAATTCAGCTTGACGCGGATAGATCCCAGTGAAATGAACCGCATGTTGAAAACGTCTACTAACATTATTTATGTGACCACCTTCGACGACAAGCGATCTTCAAGCCAGATAATAAACGCACAGTTTTCGAAAGAATCAAAGGAAAAGGCGTTGAACGATCCAAGCATTTTCTCGCTTCGAATGGAAGATGAATTTGCTATTGGTCAGGAAGTACTTTATCTGTTTGGAAATAATGAAGAAGAACTGATTTCAAATCTTCAGAAGAATGGAGATAGGCTTCAAAACCTTTTTGAGGTACGCGAAAGAAAAAGATTGGAGAAAATCCTTCTCTTCCGAAAAAATTCCGAAGCAAATTCCTTAGCTGAAAGTAACCTGGGAATTGAAATTAATGTTCCTGCCTCTTATCAGATAGCGAAGTCAGAAAAGAACTTTTTATGGGTGAGACAGATCACCCCTTCAGGAAATCGCGCGGACATAAGTTTATTTTTTCACGTCGAAGACTATGTGTCTGAGGAGCAGACATTTCCTGAAAACATCCTCAAACTTCGGGATTCAGTAGCCCGCCAGCATGTTTTTGGGGACCCTGAAATCCCCGAATCTTACGTAATTACAGAAAAACAAATCATCCCCGCATTCCGAAACATGGTGATAAATGATAATTTTACCACCGAAATCAGGGCTTCCTGGAGAACCAACAACCTAAGCATGGGCGGCTCATACCTGGGCTATCTCATGATAGATAAGGAAAAAGGAAAATTGTATTACATCGAAGGTTTTGTCTATTACCCAAATGAAGTTCATCGGGATGCCCTTCGTGAAATCGAAACCATTTTGCTCAACACCAATGTGAGTTGGAAAGGTGCTCAGGGGGTCTAAAACCCAAATAAAACTAGCTTTTTATGACAATTAAAATCCGGAAGGAAGACGCGCTTAACTATCATACTCAAGGCAAACCCGGTAAGATAGAAGTCGTTCCTACCAAACCTCTTTCCAGTCAGATGGATCTTGCATTGGCATATTCCCCCGGAGTAGCCGTGCCTTGCTTAGAGATTGAAGCGGACCCAGAAAACGTCTACAAATACACAGCAAAAGGTAATCTGATTGCTGTGATTTCAAATGGAACAGCAGTCCTTGGACTGGGTGACATAGGTCCCGAAGCCTCGAAGCCTGTGATGGAAGGGAAAGCAGTTCTGTTTAAGAAATTTGCCGGAATTGATGTCTTTGACATTGAAATAAATGAAAAAGACCCAAAAAAGCTTATTCAAATCATTAAATCTCTGGAGCCAACTTTCGGAGGAATCAATCTGGAAGACATCAAAGCTCCTGAATGCTTTGAAATAGAGCAAACGCTGAAACGGGAAATGAAAATCCCTGTCATGCACGATGACCAGCATGGGACGGCTATTATTTCAGGTGCAGCTTTACTAAATGCCCTTGAGGTAGTAAACAAAAAGATTTCTGAGATTAAGTTGGTCGTAAACGGGGCCGGAGCATCCGCTGTGGCATGTACCCGATTCTACATTTCCCTTGGAGTGAAAAAGGAAAATATTCTCATGTGTGACAAAGAAGGTGTGATCCGAAAAGATCGTATCGAGCACATGGATTATATCAAAGAAGAATTTGCAACAGACAGAGATCTTCACACACTTTCTGAAGCACTGACCGGTGCGGATGTATTTTTAGGACTTTCCGCGGGAAATATAGTCTCTCAGGATATGGTGAAATTGATGGGACCAAACCCAATCGTATTTGCATTGGCAAATCCGGATCCTGAAATCCCCTATCAACTGGCAATCGAAGCAAGAGAAGATCTGATCATGGCAACTGGTCGATCTGACCATCCTAACCAGGTAAATAACGTGCTCGGGTTTCCTTACATTTTCAGAGGAGCACTTGATGTGAGAGCTACAGAAATCAACGAGGCCATGAAGCTGGCAGCAGCTCAGGCAATCGCGAAACTTGCAAAAGAGCCTGTTCCGGATATCGTCAATAAGGCATATGGGGAAAGTATCACGGGATTTGGAAGACTTTATTTGATTCCAAAACCACTTGACCCAAGATTGATTACGACCATCGCACCTGCTGTGGCGAAAGCCGCGATGGATTCCGGCGTTGCCAAAAATCCAATCCAGGACTGGGATGCATACGAATTAGAACTTCAGGAGCGAATCGGTATAGATCAGCGATTGATGTCAGTTGTAATTGCCCGGGCTAAAAAGGATCCAAAACGGGTGGTTTTTGCGGAAGCAGATAATAAGAAAATCCTAAAAGCAGCACAGATTATTCGTGACGAAAAGATCGCCTACCCGATCCTTTTAGGTAACCGTGAAAAAATCAAAGCTTTGATTTTAGAACACTCCCTGGATTTGATGAACGAAACCATCATCGACCCAATGGAGGAAAAGGAAATGGTGGAGAAATTCACTCAGATTCTTTTCAAAAAGCGTCAGCGAAAAGGAATGTCTCTTGCGGATGCAAGTCGATTGGTGACTCAAAGAAACTACTTCGGTGCTTTGATGGTAGAAACAGGAGCAGCGGATGCATTCATTTCAGGATTGACCCGCGATTATCCAAAAACTATCCTTCCTTCACTACAGACTATCGGTGTAAAACCTGGCGTTAATCGCGTAGCAGGTATGTACATCATGAATACTGACAAGGGGCCTTTTTTCTTTGCAGACGCTACTGTCAACTTGAATCCAACAGCTGAAGAAATGGTTGAAATAATAGGACTGACAGCAGAAGCCGTGAAATTCTTCAACATTGAGCCACGAATTGCGGTTCTTTCTTACTCCAATTTCGGTTCCGCCAAAGGTATCATCCCTGAAAAAACCTCCAAGGCAACCGCTTTGGCAAAAAAGAAATATCCTGATCTGATCATCGAGGGTGAGATGCAAGCTAATGTGGCAATCAATGAGGATCTTCATCGTGAAATGTATCCTTTTTCCAGGCTTGCAAATAAAAAAGCGAATACTCTGATTTTCCCTGATCTAAGTTCCGGAAACATCGCTTACAAGCTTTTGGCCGAACTTGGAAATGCTGAGGCAATCGGTCCTATTCTGTTGGGAATGAACAAACCTGTTCACATTCTCCAACTGGGAAGCTCAGTACGTGAGATTGTAAACATGGTGGCGATAGCCGTAGTGGATGCACAATCGGGAGGAAATCTATGATCGCATATCTGAGTGGCCGTCTAGTATTCAAAGACCCAACTTACGTAATCATTGATGTGGGTGGAATCGGCTACGAAGTGAAGATTTCGTTACAGACTTACAGTAAAATAAAAGATGAGGAGCAAATCAGGCTCCTCACTTTTCTTCAAATAAAAGAAGATGCACACACGCTATATGGCTTCAAAGAAGAGGCAGAAAAGCGGCTTTTTTTACTTTTAATTTCAATCAACGGGGTTGGTCCAGGGACAGGGTTGATGATTTTATCATCCTTAAATACCGAAGAGATCGAGCATGCTATTCTTTCCGGAGATGTGGCCACAATTCAGCATGTGAAAGGCATCGGAGTAAAAACTGCTCAACGAATAATTTTGGAACTGAAAGATAAAGTTGGGAAAGGAACTTCAGAATCAGGCTCTAGTCCTCTTGGCTTCCTCAAATCCAGCAATAAAACCCGCGATGAGGCGTTACAAGCATTAATCACTCTTGGATTCCCCAAAGCTGTTGCTGAAAAAAATATCGCAATGGTGTTGAAAAAAACCCCGGGAGAAATTTCATTAGAAGATTTAATTAAAGCATCTTTAAAGACACCTTAATTTGAAGCTGTATTGAACTTTCAGAAGTTACTGACTTTTTACAGGCGGAGGTTTCTTGTTAGTTGGCCCGCAAGCTTCCTTCTGTTCGGGCTGATTTTAGTCTTTTCTTCCTCTCAAGCACAGCAAACAAATCCACCTGCCACGCAGTCCAGGATGGATTCACTTAATGCCCGGAGAATTTCACCGTCGTTTTTGCTTTGGCAAAATATGAGGACCAACCCACTGTTTCCCTATAGAAACCCATTTTTAAGACCTGAATCACCCTTTTTACCCTCTACCCTGACAAACCAAAATGTTCAGGTTTTGATTGACTCCACGCTTCGATACAATATTGTTGATGAACTGGACAGCACACGTGTGGGTAATGAACAGGAATATGATTTTGAGCAATTTTCGAAAATACAAGAGTATAAAGTAAGGCAGGATTACTGGAGAAGCAGAGCGAGAGGCGGAGATGGAGAAAGTGCAGTGGAAGGAAGAGGACTAATTCCACCTCTTACAGTAAGCCCTACTTTTGATCGAATCTTCGGGGGCAGTGATATTAGTATAATTCCTTCAGGTTATGTAAACCTGGATTTTGGAGCTGTTTTCAGGCGGGTAGACAATCCTACCCTTCCCATCCGTCAACAACAGAATGGCGGGTTTAATTTTGATCAGCAAATCCAAATGGCGGTCAACGGATCTTTGGGAGAAAAAATGAAAATTGCTGCGAACTTCGATTCCAATAACTCTTTTGATTTTCAGAACCAACTTAAGTTGGAGTATAACGGCTTCGAAGAGGATATCATCAAATCAGTTGAAATCGGTAACGTGAGTTTGCCCATCCAAAACCGATTGATTCAGGGCGCGCAAAACCTCTTTGGGGTGAAAACCCAAA